>RFIO01000263.1 GCA_003695205.1 Deltaproteobacteria bacterium | reverse complement strand
GCCAGTTTCAGGTCGGCATTTCCTGAAAGTCTCAGGGTCGTTTTCCCCTCGGGGCCTGCGGGGGAGAGGGACGCCTCCATGCGTCCGACCAGGCCGGTGAAGTCCTCGGGGCGGCCGGTCTTTGGCAGGGGGGCGACAAAGAGCGTGCGCGCAGCGGCGGGAATGATGCTGGCTCCGGCCACGACCCCGGCCCGGTCGAGGGTGAGCGGCCCTGGGAGGAGCGGACGGATGACCCGGCACAGCAGGTCGAGGCCGCGTTCGTCGTCGAGCCGCACGGTGCGGCCTGGCGGTTCGTCCACCAGGATGCTGCCCGGCGCCACCGGCCAGCGGGGACGCAGCGTACCGGCGCCGCGCAGGGGACGTTCCACCTCGAGAGTCAGGCGCACCGGTTCGCCGGCAAACGGCCGCGGATTGGAGACCAGCAGCCGGACCCGGATCGGTTCGGCCATGGCCGGCCACGACAGCAGGGTCAGTATGGTGATCAGCAGAGCCGAGCGCATCACCAGTCCTTCTCCAGCCTGAGAGGTCGCGGCCGGCCGCCGGGCGGCAAATGTCCGCCGGGGCGGATTTCCAGCCCGTCGAGCAGCGTTTGCGCCTCGTTGGCGGTCATGCCGCTGTCGCCGGCATGCTCTTCTGCGGTGCCGTCCGGACCGGCGCCCGCTGGCAGGTCGGCAGACCGGCGCAGGGCGAGGGCATAGTTGGTGACGGTTTCGGTCAGTCCCGGGCGCACCAGCAGGGCGTTTCGGCACAGCCTGAGGGCGCGGCGCGGGTCATCAGTCACCAGGGCGTCGCTGCAGGCGTTGTGCAGGGCTGTCGCCTTCAATTCGCCCGATGCTTCGACGGCCGCCTTCTCGAACAGGGCGGTGCTGTCAGCCGACGGTGACATCCCGGCAGCCTGCCGAAAGAGTTCCGCGGCGTCCTCACCCTCCGTTGTCGGGTCGCAACCGGCGAAAACAAGGAGAACCAGTCCGGCAAGGGCGGCGGCATGGCGCCGGGCGGCAAGCGGCAGGCCGCGGGCCAGCAGCAGGGCGAATGCCAGCCAGATCGACAGCCGGTCGCGGTTGTCGCGCAGACCCTCACCAGTCGAGGCCAGTTCCGGAATGGCCTCGAATCCGGGCGTGCGGCCATCGAGGCGCAGAAACCGGCCTCCGGTCTGTTCGGCGATCTGTCCGAGCCGCTTTCGATCGGGCCGGGTAAGGGCGGGCGCGTCGTCTCTTCCTGGCACCGGGGCTTCTGTGTCCGGCCCCGGTAGCAGGGCGGTGACCGGGATGTCGGTCGGCAGATTCGGCGGTGCCTCGGGCCAGGTCCGCTCGCCGTCGCTGTAAAGCAGGATGTGGCGGCTGCCGGTTTCGGGCAGCAACTGGCGCGCCAGCAGCACGGCCTCCTCCGGCGCCGATCCGGGGGCGGCGACCAGGCCTGGCTCCAAGGCGTCGACCAGCAGGCGTATCGCTTCGCTGTCCCGGGTGGTCGGCGAAAGCACCACGGGCTGACCGCCAAAGGCGACCATGGCGATGTCGGCGCCCTCGGCCCGCCGCAGGTTGCGGGCCATGTCCTGCCGGGCGCGGTCGAGGCGGCTGACTCCGCCGGCGTCAGCCGCCATGCTGCGGGAGACATCGACCACGAAGGCCAGGGCAAGGTCCCCCCGAATGTCACCGGGCTTCTCTGTCGGCACCGGAATCAGCAGGAGCGCCAGCGCCGCCAGGGTCAGAAGATCGTAAGCCAGACGGCGCGGCAGGTTGCGGCGCAGCAGATGGCTGTCGCTTCGCCTGAACGCCAGCCCTTCCCGTATCGCCAGGGAGGCCAGCAACAGGGCAAGGAGAGTCGCTGTCATGCCCACCTCCGCAGCCAGAGACGGAACAGCAGCAGTTCAGCCACCAGCAGGGCGGCCAGCAGGGGGCGCAGACCGTCGGCCAGCGGCCGATCCGTCGTGCGGGTCCGCACCTCCAGCGGGCTTGTTTCGAGCTGGTCGATGCGCCGATAGACCTGCTGCAGGCTGTCGGCGTCGGTGGCGCGGAAGAAGCGCCCCCCGGTGCTTTCGGCCAGCTGCCTCAGGGTTGCCTCGTCGAGGCTGACCCTCTGGCCTGAGACCGGGTGCCCAGGCGGCATGTTCCCTCCGGTCTGAAACCGGACCATGGCACCCTGTTCGGTGCCGAAGCCGATGGTGTAGATGCGCACCTGCAGTGCCGCGGCCGCCCTGGCGGCCGTTTCGGCATCCATCCGGCCGTTGTTGCCCCGGCCGTCGGTCAGCAGGATGATCGCCCGGCTTCTGGCAGTCGAATCCTTTAGCCGGGACAGGGCCGCGCCGATGGCGTCTCCCAGGGCGGTACCGGTGCCGCGGCTTTCGGCGGTCACGCTTTCGAGCAGGGCGGCAAGATGCTCGCGGTCGGTGGTTGGCGGGGAGAGGAGCCAGGGGGTGCCGGCAAAGAGGATGACGCCGATCCGGTCGCGCGCGCGTCTGCGCACGAAGTCGGCCGCGGCGGCCCTTGCCACGGCCATGCGGTTCGGTTTCATATCGGCGGCGCGCATGCTGGCGGAGATGTCGAGCGCCAGCACGAGGTCGACCCCTTCCCGCTCGTGGATCGATTCCCTGCTGCGCAGAACCGGGCCGGCGAGCAGGAGGATGACACCCAGCAGAATCAGGGTGGTCAGGGGGAGATGCAGGCGGGCCAGACGGCAGCGCCAGTCGGGAGAGTCCGGCCGCCAGGGACGCAGCGACGGCACGGTCAGGGCCGTGCGGCGCCGGAAAAACCATGGAAGAAGGGCCAGGGGGAGGAGCAGCAGGGCCGCCGGCTGGGTGAAGACGAGGGTCACCGTCCGTCCTCCAGGCGCCGCGCCCGTTGCCACCATTCCCTAAGTTCCCTGTCCCCGGGGCGGTAGGGGCCATAGAGCCAGAGCTCCAGATCCCGCGCCAGCCGGTCGCGCTCGGGTCCGGCAGGTAGCCGGGACAGCTGCCGTCGTTCCGCATCCGGGAAGGCGAAGCGCGGTCTTCGCCTTCGGTGCCAGATCCCCAGCGCCGTCAGGCCCGCCAGCAGGCCGGTCAATGCCAGGAAGACCGGCAGCTTCCATGCGTGAGTCGGCGGCGACCAGTCCAGACGCCCGGCAGGTTTGGTATTTGCGGGAACGGGATCGACAATCTCCAGCGATGCCCGGGCCGTACGGATGGCACGCGGGCCGTTGGTCAGGGTCAGTTCTGGCAGCCGGGTCGGGCCGGGGCGCAGCGGCAGCAGTTCGAGAACCAGCTTTTCATCGCTGATGTGGGGGGGCGACAGCGGTGCCAGACCGCCGAAATCCGGCAGCCCGGGTAGCTGCCAGGATCCCGGCGGCAGAAGATAACTGACGCGAACCGGTTCCCCCAGGCGGGCAGGGGCCGGCTCGATGAGAACTTCCGGGTTCGAGGCGCCGGCAAAGGTCGGCAGCAGGACCGCCAGCAGCAACAGCAGGCGTATCATCCCTGTCTCCGCCGGCGGAAAAAGGCCATCAGGTCGGCCAGCGGCTCGCGTCGGCCATTGAGCACCAGGGGATCGAACCCGAGCTGGCGCAACCTGTCGCATGTGCTGTCGCTGTCAGCCGCGCCCGGGTTGTCACCTGTCGACCAGGCCAATTCCGGCTGACCGCTTTCGGCATCCCTGAGGCCCCAGAGCCCGGCCGGCAGCCGGGTCAGGTTGTCCGGGCGCAAAAGCAGGGCGATACAGTCGTGACGTGCGGCGAGTCTGCGCAGAGGCGATTCCGGCAGCCGGCAGTAGCCGTCGGTAAGCAGCAAAATCATGCCGGGGCGCGGCATCAGCCGTCCGGCCGCCTCCAGGGGCGGCCGCAGGTCTGTCGCGTTCCCGGTCGTACGGCTTTGCTGCAGCCGATGAAGCAGACGCCAGCCTTCGGTTTCGCTCCCGCGGGGTGGTTGGCTCCAGAGCAGGGTGTCGGCGAAGGCGCACAGGCCGACGCGGTCGCGCTGCCCCAGGGCGGCGAAGACCAGCAGGGCGGCCACCTCCTGCAGCATTTCGAAAACCGGCGGCAGCATGGAGGTTGACAGGTCGGCCAGCAGCAGGATGTTGCGACCATGCTCTTCCCGGTAGCGGCGTACGTGCGGCACGTCCAGCCGGGCGGTGACATTCCAGTCGAGATGGCGGATATCGTCCCCGGGCTGGTAGGGTCGCAGTTCATGGAAATCGAGGCCATGCCCCGGGCGGCGGCTCACGGCTGTGCCGCCCACCAGACCGGCCAGCTGTCGCCGTGCTTCGAGGCGCAGTTGCTTGAGACGGAGCGGGGCCGAGGCAATGCGGACCATGGCTGCTCAGGGCTGGGGCAGGGCGGCGATGATGCGCCGCAGAATCTCGTCCGCGGGAATCCCCGCCGCCTCGGCGTCGAAACCGGGGATGATCCGATGGCGCCAGCAGGGGTAGATGAGGGTGAGGATGTCGTCCGGAGTCACGTAACTGCGGCCGCGCACGAGGGCGAAGACGCGGGAAGCTCGTGTCAACTGCAGGCAGCCGCGCGGCGAGACTCCGTGGGCCACCAGGGGGGCGATGTCAGCCAGGCCAGCTCCTTCGGGATCCCGGGTTGCGCCGGCCAGGTCAAGAATCCATTCGGTGAGCCGGTCGTCGAGGTGGACGGTGCGTGCCGCTGAACGCATTCCCTCTATGTCCTCAATTGTCAGACGGCTGGCCGGCGGGGGCGGCTCTCCCTCGGCGTGAACCCTGAGCATGGTCCGTTCGGTTTCGCGATCCGGGTAGTCGAGAACCAGCTTGAACAGGAAACGGTCGAGCTGGGCCTCCGGGAGAGGATAGGTCCCTTCCTGTTCCAGGGGGTTCTGGGTTGCCAGCACCATGAAGGGGCGAGGCAGTTCGAAGGTTTCCTCGCCCAGGGTCACCTGGCGTTCCTCCATCGCCTCGAGCAGGGCCGCCTGCACCTTGGCCGGAGCGCGGTTGATCTCGTCGGCAAGCAGGGTCTGGGTGAAGACCGGTCCCTTGCGGGTCCGGAAGCTGCCGCTAGGAGGGTGATAGACCGGGGTGCCGGTCAGGTCGGATGGAAGCAGGTCGGGAGTGAACTGGATACGGCCGAAGTCGAGGTCGAGCAGGGCGGCGAAGGTGCGCGCCGCCAGGGTCTTGGCCAGCCCCGGGGCCCCTTCGATCAGCACGTGTCCCTCGCAGGCCAGGGCGATCAGCAGGGTTTCGAACAGCTCCCGGCGGCCGATAACAGAACGCCCGGCCTCATCGAGGACCGGGCGCAATTTGTCCTGCCAGACACGGATGGCGGCGTTGTCACGTTCTACACGGGCACGGGCAGATTCCGACACTCGATGTACTCCCTGAGCTTCTTCAACGCGTTCTGTTCAACCTGGCGCACCCGCTCGCGGCTGATGCCGTAGCGATCGGCCAGGTCCTGCAGGGTCAGGGGCTCCTCGCGCAGCAGCCGATTCCGGATGATATCGCGTTCGCGTTCCTTCAGGCTGGCGAGCGCCTCATCAATGGCGCGCCGGCGCAGGTCTTCTTCCTGACGTTCGGCCAGCAGTGATTCCTGGTCCTGGCGGTCGTCCGCCAGGGTGTCCATCAGGGTGTAATCATCGCCTTCAACCAGCTGAACGTCAAGGGACGCGTCGCGGCGATTCAGTCGCATGGTCATTTCATCGACCACCTCCGGGTCGACATCGAGCTCGGCGGCGATGTCGACGGTTTCGGTACCGCCGGTCAGGCGCCTGATCGCCTCGCGGGTCTGGTTGAGTTTGAAAAAGAGCTTTTTCTGCGCCTGGGTCGTGCCGATCTTGACCAGCGACCAGGTGCGGATAATGAAACCCTGGATGTAGGCGCGAATCCACCAGACGGCGTAGCTGATCAGGCGGATGCCGCGCTCGGGATCGAACTTGCGCACTGCCATCATCAGGCCGATGTTGCCTTCCTGGATCAGGTCGAGCAGCTTGCAGCCGTAGCTGCGGTATTCCATGGCAATCTTGACGACGAAGCGCAGGTTGCTGGTAACCAGCCTCTCGGCGGCATTCAGGTCGCCGTGTCGACGATAGCGGCGAGCCAGTTCCAGCTCTTCCTGCGGGCTGAGCAGGTCGAAGGTGTTGACCTGCTTCATGTAGAGGGAGAAGTTGTCTCCCACCACCGGAAGATTGAGTGTGCTCATTGCCAGCCTCCGCCAAAAAGTCATTTGTTTACAGCTAATTAGCACTCGAGCGTTGAGAGTGCTAATTATGTATAGCAAAAGATGCATGTCGATGCAACCCCCGGCGCGGTTGACAGCCCGCCGACCGGCCCCGATAATGGCCGCACTGACGGAGATGCCGATGCAACTTGTCTATATTACTCTTTTCGGCGGACTTGGCTGCCTGTCGCGCTATCTGGTTTCGGGCTGGGTCTACGCCCTTGCCGGCCGCGCGCTGCCCTGGGGGACTCTGGCGGTCAATGTGCTCGGCTCTTTCCTGCTCGGTCTCCTGATGGAATCGGGTCTGCGCACATCGCTGCTGCCTGCCGATATCCGCGTCGGGCTGACGACCGGATTCATGGGCGGCTTCACCACCTTTTCCACCTTTTCCTACGAGACGGTACGCCTGCTGGAGGAGGGGAGCTACCTGCAGGCCGGCGCCAACATGGTGCTGAACCTGGTGGTCTGCGTCGTTTGTGCCCTTTTGGGCATCTGGGTGGCGCGCCAGATCTGAGCCGTTTCAACCGGGAGGATGATCCATGCGACTTGAAGGCGAACTGACTCTGATGCGCATCTTTATCGGCGAATCGGACCGCTGGGAAAAAAAGCCCCTGTCCGAGGCTTTGCTCGAACTCTTCCGGCAGCGGGGCATCGCCGGCGCCACCGTGCTCAAAGGCGCAGCGGGCTATGGCGGCCGCAGTGTGCTGCACACCGACAAGCTGTTGCGCTTTTCTTCCGATCTGCCGGTCGTGGTCGAGGTGGTCGACGCCCAGGAAAAGATCGAGGCGCTGCTGCCGGAGTTGGACACCATGATCGGCAGCGGCATGATCACCCTGGAAAAGGCACGGGTGATCCGCTACTTCGCGGGGACCAGGGAATGATCGACCGGCTGTTCAGACTCTTTGATCCCCGGGAGGGTCAAGCCGTTGACCCGGAGGAGAAGCTGAAGGTCGCGGTCGCGGTGATTCTGCTCGAGGTGGCCCATGCCGACCGCAGTTTTGAACCGCTCGAAGCCCGTCTGATCGACGGTGACCTGGCCCGTCGCTTTGGCCTGACTCCGGAAGAAGTCCGGGCGCTGGTTGACCGGGCCGAGCTGAAGCGGCAGGAAAGCCTCGACCTGCATCAGTTCACCCGCCAACTCAACCGGCATCTCAGTCTCGAGGAAAAACTCCAGGTCATGGAGGCGGTCTGGGAATTGATCTACGCCGACGGCGAGCTCGACCGCTACGAAGACGCCCTGGCGCGCCAGCTGGCCGGATTGCTGCACCTCTCCCCCCGCCAGGCCGCCGACGTCAAGGTGCGGGTGCTCGACCGCATCGATCCGGACCGATTGCGGCAATGATCCTTCCGCCCCTCGACGACATCATCGGCTGGTCTCACCGGCTGCTTGCCGAGGTGGTGCGGCCGGGGGATGCCCTGGTCGACCTGACGGCTGGAAACGGCCACGACACCCTGGCCCTGGCCCGCCTGCTGGAAGGAAAGGGTCAGCTGCTCGCCTTCGATATCCAGGAGGTTGCCCTGGATGCCACCGCGTCGCGCCTGGCTGAGGCCGGGCTGACCTGCCGGCGCATTGCGGCCGCCCAGACGCTGGAGTCGGACGGTCTGTTCCTGATTCACGACAGTCATCACCATCTCGACCGCTATCTCGCCCGCGGTTTGAACGGCGCCATTGCCAATCTCGGCTACCTCCCGGGTGGCGACAAGGGTCTGATTACCCGGCCCGAAACCACCGTCCGTGCCCTGGAACAGGTGCTGGATGCCCTGGTGCCCGGCGGCCGGCTCGCGGTCGTGGTCTATCCCGGCCATCCGGGAGCCGAAGAGGAGGTGGCGGCGGTTGAGACGCTGGTGTCAGCCCTTCCTGCAGCCGACTACGATGTGCTGCGCATGGTTGTCGCCAACCGTCGGCGGGCACCTTATCTGCTGACAGTCGGCCGCCGACGGGTGGAGATCGCCGGTTGAGGCCCGGGGCTCAGGAGTCCTGCTATAATGGTGCGACGGACCTGAAACGAAAGGCTGCCGCGTGTTACGAGTAACCGTCTGTCTGTCTCTCCTTGTTCTCTTCCTCCTGCGACCCGCACTCGGGCAGGCAGCGGAGATGTCTACGACAGATGGCCGGGCTGATGTGGCCGTATCTCTCGAGGATGCGCAGACAGCCCGTCGTCACAAGGCCCTGCTGGCCAATGGTGTGGCGGCCGGCGGCATTCTTGCCTGGGGGCTTCTGAACTGGGATTATTTCTCGCGCGCGCCGCAGACCAAAAACGAGGGCTGGTTCGAACGCACCAGTATCGAGGGGGGCGCCGACAAGCTCGGCCACCTCTGGTTCTCCTACACCCTCAGCCACGCTTTCGCCGCCTGGTACCGGCATATCGGCTACAGCGAGAATGAGGCCGCTATCTTCGGGCCGATCTCATCCTTTGGTCTGACCGGCCTGATGGAGGTGGGCGATTCCTTCAGCGTCGATCACGGCTTTTCATGGGAGGATATGACCGCCAACCTGGCCGGGGCCACGGTCGGCTGGCTGTTGCTGCGCTATCCGGACTGGCAGCGGAAGGTTGATCTGCGCTGGGACTACCGGCCGTCCCTGAGTGAGTTTGAGCCTGATATCAGCACTGACTACGAGCACTCGCGCTACCTGCTGGCTCTCAAGGCCGAGGGCTTCGAGGCCCTGCGCAAGCCGTGGCTTGAGTACCTTGAACTGCATCTCGGCTACTACGCCCGGGGCTATGCCGACTATCGGCCGGCCCGGCCCGATGCCCGTCGTCGCAATCTCTACGTCGGCGTCGGGCTCAACGTCGGCAAACTGTTGCGTCCCCTCTGGAACACCCGCCTGTTCGATTACCTGCAGATCCCCTATACCGACCTGCCCATCAACGCCCGTCTCGATTGAGACTCCGTTCTTGTTGTGGAATTCCCCACTATCCAAAGGACTTGAAGGGCCGCGTGGCTCTGCGCCTGGGGGGGGCGCCTGGGCGGAGGGGTCTGCCCGTTCAGTCGTCGATGATCTCCAGGAAGCTGTCCGGCAGGCAGCCGTGCAGCACCATGAACTGGGTCACCAGCCGGTAGGTGATGCCCCAGAGGACGGGGCGTCCCGGCCCCAAAAGATCGATGGCGCGCACCGTGCGTTTCTTTCCGGCCCAGAGCAGTTCAAAACGGCTGTGGCGCTGCGGATTGAGCAGCTCGTCGGCGGGAAACCAGAACAGGTCGCTCACCTCGTGGTTGATGACCGGATCCTGCGGCGAGGAGAGGTGGTAGACAAAGCAGGCGATCTGCACCGGCAGGTAGGCGCCGCGGATATCGTCGAGCCGGCCGAGACAATCGGCCCCCGTAAGATCGAGGCCGACTTCTTCCAGGGTTTCCCGCTCTGCCGCGGCGCGCTCGTCGGCATCCTCCGGGTCGATGCGCCCGCCGGGGAAGGCGAGGTTGCCCGACCAGGGGTCGCGTGGATCGCGTGAGCGTTCGATGAAGAGCATCTCCAGCTGGTCGCTGCCGCGCAGCAGCATGGCGACGGCCGCTCGCTTGCGTCCCGGGATCGGATCGGTGACCGGTCGGTGACGGCCGAGGGCGGCGCGGATGGCGGCCAGGTCGGGCAGGGGGCGCAGCGGTAGCTGGTGGGACGGGCAACCGGTCATGCGTCGATCCCCGGTTTGAGGACGATCTTGCCCAAGGTGTGGCTCTCCATCACCTCGTGGTGCGCCCGGGCCGCCTGGCTCAGTGGCAGAACCCGGCTGATCCTGGGCGCCAGGACGCCGCTGGCCAAAGCAGCGGTCAGGGCGGCGTGGGTCTGGCGCTGTTCCTCGGTGGTGGCGGCAAACAGGGAGATGCCGCGGATGTCCGTCTCCTTGCCCATGGTCAGGCGCGGGT
>RFIO01000262.1 GCA_003695205.1 Deltaproteobacteria bacterium | reverse complement strand
GGGCATCCAGAACGCCGGCAAACTGACCGGCAAGCTGCGCAAGGACCGCAAGGCCGTGCGCGAAGGCATCGCCGCCATCAAGAGCTTCGCCGGCATCACCGGCAGCATGAAGTTCGACGACCAGGGCGACCCGGTCAAGTGTGCCGTGGTGGTGCAGATCAGCCAGACCGGCGAATTCGAGTTCAAGGAATCGGTTTGCCCGGAGTAAAACAAAAAGCGGTTTGACAAAACGCCGCGATTCGCGTTACAAACCGGCGGGTCGAAGTATTCGACCCGCCGGTTTTTTTCACGGGGCACGGCCCCGGAGGCCAGACAGGCTTCCGCCAGCGACGCCCCCTCGAACCGATGTCAGGCACCATGCTTTCTTCTCTTTTCCAGAACATCATCAACGCTCTGCAGTGGGGCAGCTTCTACGCCCTGATCGCTCTCGGGTACACCCTGGTCTACGGCGTGCTGACCCTGATCAACTTCGCCCACGGCGACGTCTTCATGGTCGGCGCCTACATCGCCTTTTTCGTCGCCACCTTCTGCCTGACGGCCCTGGGGATGCCCGGCTGGGCCGCCCTGGCCCTTACCATCCCGCTGACCATGATCCTGACATCGGTGGTCGGCGTCACCCTGGAGCGGGTCGCCTACCGGCCGTTAAGGCGCAAGGGCGCCAATCGCCTCTATGTCGTCATCACCGCCCTGATGGCAGGCCTGATCCTCGAACACGCCAACCTGGCGATTCTGGGCGCCAGCCGCAAGGCCTTTCCGCCCCTGATCGAGGAGACGGTCTACACCATCGGCGGCGTCAGCTTCACCAACCTGAAGATCGGCGTCATCGTCACCGCCGTGCTCGTCTTCCTCTTTTTGCAGTGGGTCGTCACCAAGACCCGGGTCGGCATGGCCATGCGGGCGATTTCCTACGACAAGTTCGCGGTGCCACTGATGGGCATCCCGATGGACAATATCATCGTCGCCACCTTCGTGCTTGGCTCCGGCTTCGCCGGCCTGGCCGGCCTGCTCTTCGCCATGAGCTACCCGGTGCTCGAACCCTACATGGGCGCCCTGATCGGCTGGAAGGCCTTCATCGCCGCCGTG
>RFIO01000261.1 GCA_003695205.1 Deltaproteobacteria bacterium | reverse complement strand
CAGTTGCGGCGACAGGTCGGCACTGCTGCGGGCGGCGGCATCGAGCAGAGTCTGGATGACCGTCTGAATCAGCTCAGGCATGGTCATGCCGCCCTTGTCACGTCCAAGATTCTTCAGCTCGATACGCGGCAGAACAAGATTCACCTTCGAGCTTTCCCCCAGAAAAGCGAGTTGCGCCGCCACCTGGACATCCTCGATGACAAAACGGTCAACGACCAGCTTCTTTCCTGCTTCATCGGCTTTTCCCGTGGAGGATTGGTCGCCTGTTCCGCCGCTGGCTGCGCGCGCCCGGGCCAGGAGCGGCTCGATGTTGTTGCTTTTGCCCTTCTGTTCCAAGTTCATGCGGATATGAGCGAGGCGGATATCGGGGATGACAATGGTATCCTCGAGCAGCGAACCGGGGGAAACCGCAACCCGCCCTTCACCGAGGACAAAGAACTGCGGGCTGGCAAAACCCTGCGGATTGGCGATTTCCAGCCGGTTGAGATCGGCCTTGCCCCCCATGAACGACAGCGAAATTTTATCCAGGCGCGTGGCAACACCGAGAGCCTCGGTCCCGCCGTATTCGATGGCCTTTTTCGCCAGGGTGTCGACGTAGAACAGAGTGCCGGCCACAACTGCGGCAACAATCACCACCAGGGCGATGAGAACTTTAACCATGGTTTTCATAAAGACCTCCGGATGGTCCGTTTACAGACAGTCTACCCTGTCGCCCGGTCGCGGCAAGGTCGCGGGGGAAAAGTTCAGAGAATTTTCAGCTGGGCGTCGCTGTAGGTCAGCGATTTCAGCCCGTCGCCCCCGACCCAGAAGGTATTTTCGATGCCGACCGCGCCAAGGCCGGGGAAGACAAGCTTTGGCTCAAAGGCGAAGGTCATGTTCTCTTCCAGTCTCTTGTCGGCGAAACCGCGGGCGATAAAGGGATACTCGTCCAGTTCGATGCCGACCCCGTGACCGACGAACCCAACCTTGGCCGCGCCCGCTCCCATGAACTGGTCGGCATAGCCCATGCGGCCGGCCGTTTCGACGCAGAAATCGTAAAGCTCCTGCCAGCTGCTGCCGGGGCGGGCCCGGTCGACAAAGGCATTGTGCAGCTCGATCATGGCGTCGAATCCCTGGTGGAGCCTCTCTTCCATCCCGCCGATGCAGAACAGGCGGGTCAGGTCGACAAGGTAGCCGTCAAAGCAGGCGACAAAGTCGACCAGCACCGGCTCACCGGCCCGGATGGTCTTGTAGCTGGCGCCCTGGCCGAAAGAGGGGCTCAGCCCCATGCCGCTCAGGGGGGCGTCGGCGCCACCTGGGGCGGCACTGTCGGTACCGGAAAAGACATGGCCGTAGAAAATCTCACCGTTGAAGGCTCGCATGCGCACAAAACCCTGATGGCCGTTCTTGCGTGCGACATATTCCAGTTCGGCTGCCAGGTCGAGGTCGGTCATCCCCGCCTTCATGACCTCGGAAACCCTTTGGATGACCTTGTCGGCGAGCAGGGCGGCATCCTTCATGATGCCGATTTCGTAATCGGACTTGACCGCCCTGACCTCACGCGCCAGCGGCGTGACATCGACCGTTTCGCAGCCGGGGAAGAGTCGGACCAGGCGCTGGTGAAAGGCCACCGGCAGCACGTCGAGCTCCAAACCGATGCGCCCCGGAAGCTTGTGGCCATGTGCCTGAATGAGCGTCGGCAAAGCCCTGGGGCTTTCCAGCGGCAGGACCTCCTTCAGTCCCGACTCCATGCGGGCGCGGCCGTGATCACGGCGCACAAGATAGAGCGGCTCTCCCTCCCTGGGAATATAGAGCAGACCCTGCTGGGTAGAGCCGGTGAAATAGAACAGATCGGCATTCTGCGCCAGCAGCGCGGCGTCGAGCTGGTGGGAGGCAAGATGCCGCTGCAGATTCCGGCAGCGTTGAAGGAGTTCAGGCGCGGGCGTCAGACGCATGGACACTTCTCCAGACTGGGCAAAGACAGCATTTTCACAGGGATTTTCGAGTCGGACAGCGATGGCCGACAGCAACAACCAAACATCCGGAATTTAACATAAAACAGGAAAATTGACAGATATGTTTCTGCCTAATTTTCAGGCAAATTGCCAAATCATTCGCATCCCCGGTCCAGTTGCAAAACCAGGGACGGGTTGCCCACAGGGCTATCCACAGGCCGGTGTTGACAGAAGGCTCAGCCCTCGTCGTAACGACAGCTGAGATCCTCACCCCGGATCAATTCGGAGCAGTCTTCACACACCGGCTCACCGGTATCCTCACGGATCAGCAATTCTTCTTCCGGAAAGAGCATGCGGCAGTTCTGGCAGCGTTTCTCGGTCATATTCGAATCTCCTTGCGTGGGTATGGAACAGATTATAGCAGGAGACAGGAGACAGGAGACAGGAGACAGGAGACAGAAGTCGGAAGTCGGAAGTCGGAAGTCGGAAGTCGGAAGTCAGAGGT
>RFIO01000260.1 GCA_003695205.1 Deltaproteobacteria bacterium | reverse complement strand
GGTCATGAGTCACCGGGGCCTGCGGGCGAAAAAACAACGGGCCCAGCGGATTCTATCCGCTGGGCCCGCCGAAAGCAACCCGAGGCCGAGCCGAAATGGCCGGCTCAGAGCAGTTCCATGCCGCTGAAGAAATAGCCGATCTCAAACGCGGCGGTTTCCGGGGCATCGGAGCCGTGGGTGGCGTTTTCACCGATGGAGCCGCCGAACTCGCGACGCAGGGTCCCTTCTGCGGCCTCAGCCGGGTTGGTTGCTCCCATCAGGTCGCGCCACTTCCGGATGGCGTCTTCGGCCTCAAGCACCATGACAATGCACGGACCGCTGCTCATGAAATCGGTCAGTTCACCGAAGAAGGGGCGTTCCCGGTGGACATAGTAGAAACCCTCGGCTTCCTTTTTGCTCAGCCAGAGTTTTTTCAGACCGACAACCTTGAAGCCTTCGGCGTAGATGCGCGCGAGAATCTTGCCGGCGTGGCCGGCGGCAAAAGCGTCGGGTTTGATGATGGCGAACGTTCTTTCCATGGTGTGCCTCCAGTATGTTCGATTCTGTTTCGGTGACGTGGTCAAAACGCGCCCTTTTAGCACCCGACGCGTCCGGCTGTCAAGGGCGGTAGCATTTGCCGGTCCTCGCTGTCAACACGATCGAAAAAGACGCTATACTGGCAGGCATGTCGCGCCGGTTGTCAACAATCCTGTCCTTGCTGATTTGTCTCGCGCTTGTTCCCGTCAGCGTTCCGGCCTGGCATCCGAGGGGCCGGGACACCGGGCCATGGCCAACCCTGCCGGAAGCCGTCGGTCATGACCGGCTGTACTACCCGGCCCCCGGGGAGACCCTGATGGAAGTCGCCCGGCGTGCTGGACTGGGCTTCAGCAACCTGCGGCGGGCCAATCCGGAGCTCGATCCCTGGCGACTGCCGGTCGGCGCACCGATCCTCCTCCCTCTCAGGGTTCGGCTGCCGGACGACCTCGATTCCGGCATCACCATCGACCTGGCAGGAATGCGCCTTTGGTGGGCCCACCGGACCGCAACCGGCTGGCAGATCCGCTGGTACCCGATCGGCATCGGCCGAGAGGGCTTTACAACTCCGTCCGGGGAATTCCAGGTTACCACGGTTGTCGACCACCCCACCTGGTTCCCGCCCGAAACCATGAGGGCGACGGAGCCTGACCTGCCGCCCGCGGTCCCCCCCGGCCCGGACAACCCGCTGGGTGACATCTGGATCGGCACCTCGGCGCCGGGAATCGGCATCCATGGCACGAACCGCCCCTTCGGGGTCGGCCGCCGGGTCAGCCATGGCTGCATCCGGCTCTATCCGGAAGACATTCGCGACCTCGCCCGCCGGGTTGCACCGGGAACCCCGATCCGGATCCGGATGGACACAGGCCCGGACCTGACCGCCCGAAACTGACCGCCTGCCCAAAAGAAACAAGGGGCCGCTCGCACGGCCCCTCTCTCTCCTCCAGGCTTACTCCCTGGTCCCCATGCCGGGACGGGTCGAGCGTCAGTTGTCGACGCCCTCAGGACCCGCCCGATCCGGTCTATTTCTTCAGCGACATTTCGAACGCCTTCTTGGCGGCGTCGGCACTCTGGCTGGCCTGGGCGGCAGCCGCCTCAGCTCTGCCTGCCGCTGCTTCGGCCCTGCTGGCGGCCTTTTCCGCCCGCATCGCCGCCTGCTCGGCCCTGCTAGCGGCCTTTTCCGCCCGGTCAGCCGATGCGCCGGCCTGTTTCGATGCCGACAGTGCCTGGTTGAGCAGATCACGATCCGCCTGGGACAGCTGGGCGGCACAGCCGGCCAGCCCGATCCCGAAGAAGGTCAAAACCACTACCGTCATCAACGCGCGCATAGAGTCCTCCCTGTAAGTTCGATTCCGTCACTCATACCTCTATCCCAAAACCGGCGGTTGTCAACCGGGCCTTGTCGGATTGATGGTCAACTTTTCTTCATAAACTTCGCCGCGCGCCGGTCGATATGAAGGGTACCGGTGCTGCCGGAAAGACTGTAAGCGCGGAACGAACACCCTGTCAGGCAAGGAGGCTGCCGTGAAAAGCGACAAACCGATCCAGCCCGTCTTCACCTTCAAGTTTCAGTTCAAATACAGCCTTGTGATGGTCTTCGGATCCATCCTCACCAGCCTGAGTTTCTTCTATTTTCTCGACCAGAGCCTCGGGGACGGCTATTTCGAGTCGCTGCTGACCCTGACCCAGTTCGAAGCCCGGTTGCCCGAACACCTGCTCTGGTCCTTCGCCATTCAGCTGGTCCTCATCCTGCTGATGACCTTTGCCATCCACCTGTTCGTCTCTCACAAGATCGCCGGTCCGGTCTACCGCTACGAACTGTCTTTGACCAGTATCCTCAAGGACGATCTGCGCTTCGACGTACGCACCCGGCAGGGGGACCAGCTCAAGTCGATGGTGCATGCCCTGAATGACTTCCTCGAGGCGATGCGCCTGATGTACGGCGGGATCGCCGATTTGCGCGCCACCCTCGACGAGGAGCTGGCAAAGGACAACCCCGACCCGGAAGTGATCCGCGACCGGATCGGCCAGGTGAAGGCCGCCATGGGTGAGCAGCATCCGGCTTTCAGGGAGGGTGCGGCATGAAACGGCTGATCCTGGCTGCGAGTCTGATCGTCCTGACCCTGGTCGCGTTCAACTGGAGCGCCTGGACCGAGGGGCGCGGGAAACACAACTTCGAAGGCAAATGCGAACTCTGCCACCTGGTGGCGCCGCAAAAGGGCCAACCCGGCATCTTCGTACAGGACATTGACTACCTCTGCAAAACCTGCCACCAGATCGTCGAGGGGAGCTCCCATCCGAGCGAAGTCGCGCCGAGCATGCCGCTGCCAAAAATCTACAGTGTCGACTGGCAGGGCCGGATCACCTGCGCCACCTGCCACCGCGCGCACGAAGAAGACAGTCGTGGCAACCCCTTCATGCTCAAGTCGGCACTGCGCGGCAAGGATTTCTGCCAGTCCTGCCACAAGGACCTGTTCCGCGACCCGAAAAAACACCTGTCGGCAACCCGCATTGCCCACACCAAGAGCTGGACTCCGCCATCGAGGGAAACCCTGGGCCAGACCCTCGACCAGGTATCCCTTGACTGCCTCGAGTGCCACGAAGGCAGCGTCGGCCCCGCGGCCAGCTTTACCACCCCTGACCAGCACAACCTGACCTTCCAGGGGATGAGTTTCAGCCACCCGATCGGCATGGACTACGCCCGGGCCGCGGCCAACAACCGGGAACTGCGACCGGTCGACGATCTTTCGCCGATGATCTCCCTCTACGAGGGGAAAGTCGGCTGCGCCTCGTGCCACAACCCCTATTCCCACGACAACGTCATGCTGGTGTTCGACAACAAGCGCAGTGCCCTGTGCCTCGAATGCCACCTGAAATAGGAGATTGAGCCATGACCAACCCCTACCCCTGGCGTCGCCGCAACTTTTTCATCAAGAAGGAGTTCCAGGGCAAGTTCATCCTCACCTACGCCCTGACCCTGACCGGACTGGCCGGGCTGGTGACCTGGATACTGTCCATTCAGATGCGAGCCGCCATTGAAAACCACCTCTACTCGTCGCACCTGAATATCCAGCGAACCGGCGATTTCATGTTCGACCTGCTGGTCCGGACCAACATGATGGCCGTCATCGGCATCCTCGCCCTGGTCCTGCTGATCTCGGGCATCATCGTCAGTCGGCTCAACCGACACTTCCACCGCATGTGCTCGACCCTGCAGGAGATGAGCCGGGGAAACTTCGACACCCCGGACATTCCCGAAAGCCACTTCCACGAAATCACCAACCTGATTCGCCTCGTGGAGGAGCTGAAGCTTCACTATCGGAAAAAATTTGCTACCATTCATGATGCCCTGGCCGAAATCGAGCAAGCCTGCGACCAACGGGACAGGCATCGTCTGGTCAAAGGGCGTGACCGGATCCAGCACCTGCTCGACCAGGTCTATCTGCCCGAGTAGGCCCGTGCAGTGAACCGGTGCCCCGCAGGAGGGGCAAGTTGAAATCTGTTTCCGAGTGACGGAGGGTTCATGCGCTATCTCGTTACGGCATGCGTGCTGGCCTTGCTGGCCTGGAGCGGTTCGGCGCAGGCCGACAGCAAGCTGAATCGCAGCGGCTACATTGCCGTCAGCATCGATCCGATCCTCTATGAGTCGAATCTGTGGGAGACATCCCACCGGATTTCCCTGGATCGTTTTTTCAACGAGGAAGCGCGCCAGCTGGGCGAAGCCCTGGCCGAAGGGCTGGAGAAGACGACCTTTCGTGGCCGGCTTCGGGTTGTTCCCGGCTACCGGATGGAAGACCAGGCGAAATTCCGTGAACAGGGCCGCCCTGAAACCTTCCTGATGACCGTGGACATCCGCTCCCGCTACGGGCTGACCAAGGGAAGCCCGGCGGCGGCCTGCCTCTCGGGCATGACCTGCCTGCTGCTGTCACCCGCGCCGCTGTTCGCCTACGAATCCCGCACCGAGGCAACCGTTACGGCTTTCTATTTCACAGAAGAAGGACGTAGACTGCGTCTGGTCCAGGAGAGCTTCACATCCCAGGGCAAAGTGTCCGGGGATTTCTACGACGCCATGGATATGACCCAGGAACTGGAGTGGATCACCAAGCTGACCGGGGACGCCATCGAAGATATTCGGCGCAAAATTCTGGCCGAACTGCCGACCGAACTGGTCTCTCGAAGCTGGCGCAAGGCGGCCGACGATCTGCGCCGGGCGCCGACCGGGGTCGTGGGAACCCCCGGCCTGCCTCCCGAACCGGACGTCGCGACCCACAAGCCGGTCGAGATTCAGCCTTCCGACCTGAAACGGCGCAAGGTGCCGGGCGAAAAACCCCTCAACCTGCAGGAACTGGTTCGCCTGGTCAGTCCGGCCATCCTCAAAGTGCGCGCGGACAAGGCGATCGGTTCCGGGTTTGTCATCTCCCGACGCGGCTTCGCCCTCACCAGTCTGCACGTGGTTCAAAAGGCCGACCGCGTCACCGTTCAGGGGCACGGACGCCAGCCCCAGCAGGCGCGCGTGGTTCAGCGCTACCCGGAACTCGACCTGGCTGTTCTGGCGTTCGAAGGAGTCGCCCAGGGGACCATGCGGATGGGGGAATCGGCGCAACTTGAACCGGGGGACTCCGTGATAGCGATCGGTTACCCGCTTGATGTCGGTCTGTCGATCACCCCCGGGCTGGTGGCGGGACTGGAAACATGGCGCGGTCAGCCACTGATCCGCATCGATGCCGAAGTGCCGGCTGGCAGCTCCGGCGGACCGCTGGTCGATACCTCAGGTGCGGTCGTGGGCATTATCTTCCGCAAACAGGACGCACCACCCAACAGCGGCACAACCCTGGCGCTGCCCATAGGCTCGGTCCGGCACAGCTTCGAACAGTTCCTGGACTTCAACCCGGAATAGCAAACCCGTACCGCCTGCTCCTTGTTGGCTGCCATTGCCCCTCCGACCCGCTATCGGAATATCGGGAGAATGACCGGGTGGAACGGACCGACGTTCGTTGCGCCGAAGCTCAAAAATTCAGAGTCCGGACACCTCCTGCCGGCAGCCCTCCTCTAGGTTGTCGAGAATGGTTCGAACTTCATCCCGGCCGTACCCTTCGGCAGACAGGGCCCTGCCGTAGTCACGCAGAATCTGGTTGGCCTGATGCGGGCGACGCGCAAGCAGACAGGCCTTGTACAGCCGCCTGACCACATTTTCGTGGGTGGGATCATGTCTGAGAGCCCGCTGCCCCAGTTCCATCGCCTCGTCCCACTGGCAATCCGCCAGCAGCAGATCCATCCATGCGATGACACTTTCGAAATAGAGAAGCAGCAGGTCCTGGCGGAAGTATTCCTGGCTGTGGTCATTGGGCAGGACAACCTCTACCTCGCCGCGCCACAGCCTGTGAGCTCTTCTGAAACACCGGTCAGCCATCAGGCTTTCACGCCGGCGGGCATGCCGGAGTCCGGTACGCACCAGGGATTCAAATTCCGTGGCATCAACCCAGCAATTGTCAAGCCCAACAACTCCACGCCGCAGGTGCAGATAGTGCTTCACGGGGATATTCGGAAGCAGTTCCTCAAGAGATTTGCGCAAACGGGACATCAGCGAATCGATTCGTGAGCGTCCCTGTTCGGGCGGGCTGTCAGGCCAGAACTGGTTCTGAACATCACCGACCTCGACATGGCAGCCAGGGCTGACCAGCAAAAGCCCGAGCAGTTGCCTGAGAGAGGCGGTCAGACTGTCCTTGAGGTGAATGGTTTTGCCTGCCACGGCGATGGAAAAATCACCGAGGATTCGGAACCTGAGGGTCGGCAGGGGGCTTCCGTCCTTGAGATAGCCTACGTAAAGCCTGCTGCGTGACAGAGCCAGGCTGGCCTCCGTTGCCACTCCCAGACGCACCATGGACGAGAAGACGCTGGTCATCAGGCGCGGATTCCAGCCGTAGAGATTGATATAGCCCCATCGGTCCATGAGAAGCTGGGCATTCTGGTAGTCCTCGACGGCCTGCGCGGACTGGTCGAGCTGATGCCGGGCGTATCCGCGCGCGAACAGGGCGCTGGCTCTCAGGTAGGGGTTATCCAGTTCCCCGGTCAGCCGCAGGCCATTTTCAGCATGCCTGCAGGCCTCCTGCCATTCTCCGAGAGCAACGCATGTCCAGGCGGCCAGGATTTCCTCCCGGCTCCGGTAGATGGCACCGCCGACTTTCTGGCGCAGGTCCCCGGCCTGACGGCGACATGCCTCCGCCTCATCCGGCAGTCCGGTCAGGGCACAGACAAGTCCCCTGAAAGAATAAAGCTGGCAACGTACATGGTCATTGGCAGCTCCGGGCAGGGCCATGCAGGCGTCAAGGAGGTCACGTGCCTGCTCTTCGTGGCCATGGGCAAGTTCGGTCTGAACATCCAGCAGGGCCAGTTGCGGCTGCAGCAGGCTCTGTTCGAAAAATGCCGCAGGTTCGACACTCCTTGCCAACCCGATCTGGCGCCGACAACCGAGCACTTCCCCCATGTTCTGCAGCAACAGAGCCATGACGGAATGATACATCTGCCTGGTCGACGGGTTGATACCGGATTTTCTGCCGTAGCCGGCGGCCAGCTCCAGTTCGCGCATGGCGGCGTTCCAGCCACCCCGGTAAAGGTTGATCAATCCGCGCCCGACACGGCCGGTCAGCAGGTATTCGGGAATGTGGAATGTCTGGGCGGTTTCAAGAGCAAGGGTCAGGTAGATGTCGGCACCCTGCAGATTGCCGAAAATCAGCAGTTCCGCCAACCCGAGAGAAAAGGCACCATGGGTCCGGACATGACGCTGACCGGACAGGTCAAAAGCGGCAAAGGCCGCGGATGTACTTGTGTGGATTTCACGACCGAGATCAAAGTCACCGCTGACAAGGCAGACATGCCTGAGGATCGCGGCGCCGGCCAGAATGGCACCGGCCGAATCTCCCCTGTCCCTGAACTCCTCAAGCGCCGCCTGCAGGGGGGGAAGAGCTGCCGCGGGCCGGCTCTCGAGCAGGATCAGTCCGGCCAGCAGGGTGCCCCAGGGGGCCTGGTCGGATGCCAATTGCCCCATACGTTCCAGATGGTGTTCCAGCTGCCGGGTACCGGCAACGGCATAAAGTTCTGGCAACACCTGGGAACAGATACGCTCAATGCTCTCCAGGTCGCCTGAGTAAAAGAGATAATCGAGACCTCGGGCAAGATTGCCCCGTTCCAGAAACCAGTCTGACGCCCGGACGTAGGTCTGCTTCAGGTCTTCGACATCCAGTTCCTGTTGCGCCATGCGGACAAGGTAGTCGCGAAACGGTGATTTGAACAGGTAACTGTCGTCCGCCGTAGAATAATCAACAAAGTAATTCTGTCGCACCAGATAGTCGAGGGCTCCCCGAACATCCTCGATCTCCGAGACGGATTCCGCCAGAGAGCCCGGAACATTGCCGATCAGGCCGGTGCGAAGCAGGGTGCGGCGCAAGGCTTCGGGAAAGCGGGCGAACAGCTGGCCATCAAATCTCGCCATATCGAGTTCGCCGTCTTCGGCCAGCAGAACCTCCAGCTGGCGCAGGGCATCCGGGGCCACAAGGGCCCCGGTTGAATCGGCCGCACTCAACAGGCCCGACACCCAGCGCAGGGTCGCGTTTTTTCGCGCCATACGGCCCTGCAGATCTGTGTGGATGTCGCGCCATTTCCGCTCCACCTGGCGAATGCGCAGCAGCGCGCGGATTCTGGCCAGCAGTTCGACATTCCGGATCGGCTGCGAGATGAAATCCTGGGCACCGGCATCCAGTCCTTCCGCCCGCAGTTCGGGGGTCGACTGGTGGGCGGTGATCAGGATGACAGCCGTGTGGACGGTTCGCGGATCAGCCTTGAGCCGTCGACAGACCTCGATGCCGTCCATCCCCGGCATCTGCATGTCGAGCAGAGCCCCGTCGGGAGGCTCGGCCAGAGCCATTTCCAGCGCGTCGGCACCGTTGCTGGCAGTCATGACCCGGCACTCGGGCAGATTCTGATGAATCAGCTCCCTGAGCAGGGAAAGATTGGTCGGATTGTCATCGACCAGAAGAAGCAGATAATCGGCACTGTGCTGCATGGGGCTTAACCTCTTTAATCGACCAGCCTGACCTGGCCGTCGATATCGACATCAATCAGCGGTAGCAGATCCCAGCCACGGTCATCCGCGGCAAAGAGCATGTAGCGCCCAGCCTGTTCAGGAATCCTGGTCTCGATGCGGATGCCGTCGGGGGTGGTCCCGACGACCCGGCCAGGCTGCGGCAACGGCTGGCTGTAGAGAGCCTTGAGCTTGTCGTCGTTAACCACCAGGCGACCCTTGTTGACCTCAAGGTGGCGGCAACCGGTGGTACCGGGCAACAACCCTACGAGCGCCGGCCGGTCAGGGCGGCGAATGTCAAAAATCATAACCCCTTTCTTCCAATCCGAGAGGAAAAGCAGGTCATCCGACAGGGCCAGGGAAAAAGGGGTCCCACCCGTGGAGCGGGTAGCCACCAGCTTCATCTGCCCATCTTCAGCCAGGCGGATGACCAGCAGGCCGATTACATGGTCGGCTACAAAGGCGTAATCTCCCTGAACAACAAGATTGGCGGGTCTGCTGATGGTGGTCGTTGGCTCGGCCAGTTGCATGCGGTCCAGCAGCAACGGACGGGAAGGGTCGGAGATATCCAGGTGCAGAAATCCCTGATCCAGGGTCGCAACCAGCAGCCGGCCATGTTTCCCGAGAGCGAAAGTCCCTTTGGCATCGATCGGATACCGACCCACAATCCTCGGATGCACGGGGTCGGCACAGTCGACCAGAACAAGGCCTGTGTTCCTGACAAAACAGACGGCAATCTTCCCATACCAGTGCACTGTCGTCGCTTCGCCCGGGAGGGCAAGGTGCGCCAGCTCGGCCGGCTCGCCACCATCCGGCGCCGCAACAAGTTTCAGCTGGCTGAGACTGGCAATGGCGACAAGTTCGCCGTCCACCGCGATGGCCCTGCCCTGCCCGCCGAAATGAACCCACTCCCTTGCAGAGGCATTCAGCGGCCAGAAGGCGACGAAATTCTTGCGGTCGTAAACCAGCAGGAATTTTTCCAGCAACAACGCCCGTTTGCCCGTTTCAGGAGTGTCCAGTTCCGCGAGAACGCGCGGGGCTTCTTCGGCCTGCAGATCGTAGATGGAAACCCTTCCCCTGGTGTGCACAACAGCCAGGCTGTCAGCCTGCAGGTCGATAAAATCGACCTTTTCGGCCATCAGCCGCGGGTCGCGCGGCACCAACCTGTCACCATTGCCTTCCAGACGGTAGCGGAACAGGTGGCCGTTGCGCAGACGCACAAACAGGTGTCGGTCGTTACCAACCACCTGGACAGCCGGCCCGGGCAGCTGCATGCTCTCCGGCCTTTTCGCGGGTCGGCCGTCGCCCTCAACCCTGTAGACCCACACCTGGCCGTCGGCCGTCACGGCATAGAGGTGGCCAGCTACCAGTTCGAGATCGACCAGGCGGGCCCCGATCGGGTCATAGGCCACCTCCCTGAGCCCCCCCCCGGCACCGAGGACGGCAAACTGAATGCCTCCCTGGCGGTCGGCAACGTAGAGGCTGTTCCCCTTTACGGCCAGGGCATTTGCCTTGAATCGAATCGGCAGGGCGCCGACCAGCCTGGGAGCAGCAACCCCCTGCAGCCGAAAATGCATCACGCCTGCCGAACCCGCGGCAACAAACAGGCTGCCGTCATGGACCAGCATGTCGCTTGGCTGATCGGGGAGAGCAAGACGGGCGCGGACACCGGGACTGTACCGGGTATCGACAAGGAGAAGCTGTCGGTCCCTGGTGCCGAGAAAGAGCAGGTCCCCTTCAGCAGCCGCACTGACGACCTGCAATCGATCGACCATTCGACCCTCAGGGGAAAATCTTCCGTCCGCATCAAAACGGGCTGACAGAAGATCATAGTTATGACCGGTCAAAAAGACGCGTCCGTGCTCAACGACCATATCAAGGGCGCGCCCCCCCAGGTGAAACAGGCTCCGGTCGGCCACCGAGACATCGACAGTGAGATCAAGCGCCTCAAGGCCATTTTCCTGGTCAGCCACCCAGAGATAATCTCCGTCCAGCAGCATGGACCGGACCCCGGACGGAAAAACCACCATGCCAGGAGCAAGCAGGTCACCTGTCCGGGCGATTCGGGAGATGAAAAGTCCCTTGTAGCCGCCCCAGTAGAGGATATCGTCCCTCCAGGCCATGCCTCCGCCGGCAGCCACGAGATTCCGATAAATGCCAATTCGAGGATTTCCCGGCGAGGAGAAATCGATGGTGAAAAGGTCGTGCTGGCCGCGCACCGCGATGCGGTTCTTGCCAAACTGCGAAACCGACCTGCAGGCGTCGGGCAATTCCACGATCCTGTCCAGCGCAAGCCTGCCGGAGGAAGCCCCGCGATAAAGTGCGAGCCCCTCACGGCCCTGGGCCACCGCCAGCCGGTCGCCATCCAGGACCAGACCCCAGACTTCGGCCCGGGTCGTAACCAGCCCAAGAGGTACTAGATTCTGATGGTCAAAGCGAAAAAACCGGATGCCCCTGCGCACTGAGGTCAGGTAGAGAAAGCTGCCATTGGCGGCCATATCGAAGGAGACGCCATCAAGCGGCAGGGTGTGGATCAGGTGCGGGTTTGAAGGGTCTGAGATGTCAACAAGGTGCAGTCCCTGGCGGACAGAGAGAAGCAAGGCCATATCTCCCTGTACCAGAATACGTCGTACCCGTCCCGGGAGCTGCAGGCTGGCGACGACCTCAGGTCGGCGCGGCCGACTTGCATCGACAACGACCAACCCGTCGCTGCTATTTGCCAGGAAAAGATAGGCCCCGGAACGGGCCATATCCTCGACCGTGGCGAACAGCTTCAACCGGCCCTTCACCAGGTCGCTGTTGCCAAACGCCCTGACCAGGCTGACCCGGGTGTTGCGGTCAAGACCGACTCCATCGAGATCCGCCAGCAGCCGGCCGTCACCGGAAGTCGAGACCCTGCCGACACCGGTCAGATCCAGAGGGAAAAGATCCGCCGCCAGAGCAGGTCCGGATGAGCAAGCCCCGAGAAAGGTCAGAAAGATCGACAGGCACAACCCGACAACCACCCTGATCATCCCGCCTCCTCCCGGCCGGCTCCGTTACCGATCGGCAACCAGCGTTCGAGAACCCTGACAAGGTCACGTCGATGAAAGGGTTTGCAGAGGTGGGCATCCATACCGGCATCGAGGCAACTGCGGATGTCCTCCTCGAAACCGCGCGCCGTCAGGGCGATAATCGGCCGCCTGAAACCAGTGGCACGTATACGCCTTGTTGCCTCCAGCCCATCCATGACAGGCATCTGCACATCCATGAGTACCAGGTCGACCGGATCCCTCTGAAGAAACGCAACCGCCTCGGCACCGTTTTCAACACAGACAAGTCGGTCCTCCTGAGAACCGAAAATTCCCCGAACATAGTCACGGGTTGTCTGGTTGTCCTCGACCAGCAGGACCCGGGTTTCATCCGGAAGCACAGGGAAATCCGGTTCATCCGGGGCGGTCGAATGGGGAACCGGGAACAGTCGGCCGAAAAGGTCCGCCAGCTGCCTTTTCCGCACAGGCAGATGCAGCCAGTGCAGGTCCAGGTCACCGGCGACGGGGGCCTCAATGCTGCTTTCTCCTGCAGGACAGACAAGTACGACAGGCAGTTTCGGCAGCGTCGCATCCGATGCCATGGTCTCAATCAGGCGCAAGCCTCCCAGACCGGCCATGGTCTGGTCGACCAGAACCAGGTCCAGACCATCATTTCGGTCACGCCGCAGCAGGCTCAATGCCCTGGTACCGCTCGTGACAACTTCGACCTCCCCGCCCAGGGCCTCTATTTTTGAAACCAGGCTGCCGACTTCCGGGTCGTCACTGATCATGAGAACCCGGTTGCGATCGATTGGCAGCCGGTAGGCATCTGCCGAAGGTCGCTGATGGATTCGGAAGCTCAGTTCAAGAATGAAGCGGGTGCCAAGACCGGGCCGGCTTTCCAGGTGGATGCGCCCGCCCATCATATCGACAAGCTGCCGTACAATAGCCAGTCCCAGGCCGGTTCCGCCGACCTTGCGGGTCATGGTTTCGTCGGCCTGGACAAAGCTGTCGAAGATGCGATCCTGCAGTTCGGGAGGTATGCCGATTCCGGTGTCTTCGACCTCGATCCTGAAAGCTCTTCGGCCGATGTCGGTACCATCCTGGTCAGCCTCTCCGGCCCGGACCCTCAGGGCGACGTAGCCATCATCGGTGAACTTGATGGCGTTGCCCACCAGGTTGAGCAGTATCTGTCGCAGCCGACCTCCGTCCCCACGCACTTCAGTGTCGAGGTCCGGGGCGAGATCCATTTCCAGGCCGAGACCCTTTCGTTCGGCCCCTTCCCGCAAAAGAGCTACAACTGCCTCGACCACTTCCCCGATATCGAAGGGTTCGTCATCCAGTTCCATCCTGCCGGCCTCTATACGCGACAGGTCTAGCAGATCGTTGAGAATCTCCAGCAGCGATTCTCCCGACTTGAAGACCGTCTCGGCCAGCTTGCGCTGCCGCTCATTCAACCCGGAATTGAACAGCAGTTCGGTCATGCCCAGCACGCCGATCATCGGCGTGCGGATTTCGTGACTCATGTTGGCCAGGAATTGGGACTTGGCCCTGTTGGCCGCTTCGGCCCGGTCACGGGCGAGGCGAAGTTCCTCGACCGTCTCCTCAAGCTCCCGGGTTCTTACCGCGACCTGGTCTTCCAGATTGTGCCGGTAGTCCGCCAACTGTCGATCACGGCTCTCCAACTGCCCGAGCATCAGGTTGAAGCTCTCACCGAGGTCACCAATTTCATCGCGGCTTTCCACCGGGACCCGCACGGAAAAATCACCCCGGGCCGAAACATCGGCCATGGCCTGGTGCAGGCGGTGAATCGGCTCGGTAACGATCCCCTGCAGCCGGCGGGCGACCAGGTAGCTGAACAGGGCCGAAACAGCCAGCAGCGCAACCAGCAGCCCGAAATACTGCAGCAGGCGCCGGTTCAGTTCATCCAGGCCCGACTGGAGGTAAAGGCGGCCGACAATCCGGTTCTGGTAGCGGATCGGCTGGGCAAAACCAAAATGGGTCGCGGTGAAATGATAGACGGGGCGATCGATGTCGGTCAGTTGGTCGATCAGGGTGCAGCGGCCATAGGGCAGGCCGGTATCGGTGTCGTTGGCGTAGGCACCGGACCGCAGGTAGGTAGCGAACATCTCTCCCTGGCGCCAGACAAAAACGGCTCGGACCTGGCGGTCGCTGCTGAAGGAGGACAGAACCCGGGCAACCGTTTCTTTCTGCCTCAGGACCAGGCCCTTCTGCAGTTGCGGGGAGATCGTCTCCAGCATGCCCTCGATTCGGGCTGCCATACTGGTACGGTAGCTGTGGATCTCGATGATGAAGACGGCAACAATGGCCAGGACCAGGACCAGAACGCCGACAGCCGACATCAGCAAGGTCAGTTTCTGTCTGAGCGGCAGATTTTTCAGCACGGTCCCCCCCTGGCACCGTCGCGGTCAGAAGACCAGGTCGACGCCAAGCCAAATCTGCCGGCCGAGCCGGTACGTGCCGGGG
>RFIO01000259.1 GCA_003695205.1 Deltaproteobacteria bacterium | reverse complement strand
CCAGGGCGGCGGCCCCGGCGGCTGTGGTTTTGAGAAAACTGCGTCTGGATACGGACATATGTCACACTCCTTGAACGGGATATGAAATTCGTTTTTTTTGGGGGCCGCCCGCTCGCACGCTCGCTCAAGGCGCCAGGAACGCCAAGAAATTCGCAACCAACCAAGACTTTCTTGGCGTCTTGGCGTCTTGGCGGCCCATTATTGTTCGGAACAGCCCAACTCCTCGAGCACCAGCCGCGCCGCCTTCGGCACCGCCGCCCGCACCGGATCCGACAGGCCGATGGCCAGACCGGTTTTTTCCGGCTGGCAGCCGATAATCACCGTCTGGCGCGGCCGGCAGTCGACCAGTTCACCGAGCCTGAGGGTCTCAAGCAGGCCGACCTGGTGCAGGGAGTTCATCGGCAGCACGCCGCTTTCGACCTCCTCCGGGCTGAAGCGATAAAGGGTGCCGGGCTTCTGCCCGCCGCGCACCGCGTCGAGCACCACCAGCAGCTCGCGCCGATCGAAGATCTCCATCAGGTCGACGGCGCTGGTGCCGGCATCGAACAGCTCGACACCCCCCGGCAGCGACTGGCCCTCAAGCTCCTCGAGCACAGCCAGGCCGAAACCGTCGTCCTCGCGCAGCATGTTGCCGACGGCCATGACCAGCACCGGTGGTCGGCTCGCCAACGCCATTACTCTGCTCCGACCACGAAGCGGCCGAGATCCTCGCCTTTGGGCGACACCACGTGCACCGCGCAGGAAAGGCAGGGGTCGTAGGCGCGAACGATGCGCACCAGTTCGAAGGGATTGCGCGCGTCCCTGACCCTGGTGCCGATCAGCGACTGCTCGATGGGACCGGGCTGGCCCTTGGCGTCCATGGGGCCGGCATTCCAGGTGGTCGGCACCACTGCCTGGTAGTTCTTGACTTTGCCCCCCTCGACGCTGACCCAGTGGCCGAGAGCACCACGCGGCGCTTCGTGCAGGCCCATGCCGCGGTTGGTGACATCGAGGTCGAAGTCGGTGAAGGTCGGCTCGCCCGGCTTGAGCTGCAGGACCCAGTTTTTGAGCTTTTCGGCGACCAGCTTGCACTCAATGGCGCGGGCGGCGTGGCGGCCGAGGACCGAGAAGAGAGCGGACGGAGATGCCTTGAAGTGCCCAAGGACCGCATCGACCTGGGCCTGGACCTCCTTGTCGCCGGCGGCGTAGGCGACCGCCATGCGCGCCAGCGGACCGACCTCCATGACCTCGCCGGCGTAGCGCGGCGACTTGATCCAGCTGTAGGCACCGGCCTTGTCCCGATCAGGTTCGGTCGAACCGTCGTACGGGTTGACCGCGCCGGTCTCCTTGAACCAGCTGCTGGCCACCTCTTCGGTGATTTTCGTCGGGTCCATACGACGCAGCTTGAGGTCGGCACCGACGATCCCCTGCGGCAGCCAGCGCTTGCGCCGGGTCAGGTCCGGATCGCTGTCAAGGTCGAAGACGCCGAAGCTCATCAGCTGTTTGCATCCGGCGCCGATACCGAAATAGTCGCTGTAGCGGCCGGCGACCAGCAGCACGTCGGGGATGTAGCAGGTATCGATGAAGTCGATCAGCTGTTCGATCTTCCACAGGAAGCTGGCGATCTTGTCGACCTCGGGCGCGGCCGTCACCCCGCCGGCGATGATCGACATGTTGTGCGGCATCTTGCCGCCGAAGATGGCCACCGCCTCGTGAGCGGTGCGGCGCATGTTCAGGGCGCGGACATAGTGCTTGACCGCGGCGATGTTCTCCTTTTTCGACAGCCGGTAATCCCCTTCGTAACGGGGCACGAAGGGACCGAGATGGCCACGGGCGATGAACTCCCTGACCTTGACCAGGTCGGGGTCGCTGCCGTTGTAGTCGGCCACGGCGGTGACGTCGACATAATCGAGGGCCGCCAGCTGGTAGAAGTGCAGGATGTGCGACTGGACAAAGTTTGCCCCCTGGATCAGGTTGCGCAGGACGCGGCCGTTGTCGGTAATGCTGCCGTTGACCCCGTAGACCTCGTCGAGGGCAAAGGCCGCGGTCAATCCGTGGGAAGTTGGGCAGACGCCGCAGATGCGCTGCATGATGCGCGCGGCGTCACGCGGGTCGCGTCCCACCAGCACGTTCTCCAGGCCCCGGTACATCATCCCGGAGCTCTTCGCCTCCCTGACGACGCCCTTTTCGACTGTCGCCTCCACCTTCATGTGGCCCTCGACCCGGGTAATCGGGTCGATGACGATTTGACTAGCCATAAACTCTCTCCTGACGTTGGATTTCTCCCGCAACAGCGGGAGTGCGCTTAACACACTGGAATCAAACGGTATTTTCTGACGTGAAAGGATGTCGCGACAGAAACGGCGTTTAGAATTCCCCAGGCATGTCGACCCCGAGCACGGGGCAAGGTGCATGCCCGAAACGGGAGAGGAGTCAGAAAAGTCTTTGCCGACGCGACGTTGACATGTCTACGCCGTCGCCCCGCCGAAACGTATACTTTTCACAAGGGACAAAATGACCCAGCGCGGGCCATTTCGACACACACGATGGCCGACTGGAGGACAAGAAAAATAAGATTTGTTTTGGAATTCCCGGCCCGGCCGGAGACCCGGCCGTCAACCGGGGTTCGGAAAACGCAAGCCCTCAGCTTCCCTTGCCTATACGGTACTGCTTGAGTTTGCGGTCGAGAGTCTTGCGGGAAATGCCAAGAATATCACTGGTCTTGAGCTTGTGAAACCGGTCTGGCGAAAGACCTGCTCAATGTAGAGCCGTTCGACATCGTCGAGAGACATCTGTTCGCGCGGCAGGGCGAACTCGACCGGCGGCGCCTCGGTCACCTTGACCGGCAGGTGCTTGGCGCCGAGCGGCCCGCCGTCGGCGAGGATGGTCGCCATCTCGATGACGTTTTCCAGTTCGCGCACGTTGCCGGGCCAGTGGTAGCTGTTGAGCAGAGT
>RFIO01000258.1 GCA_003695205.1 Deltaproteobacteria bacterium | reverse complement strand
GGCCGGCGCAGCGAAGTGGTCACCCGCTTCCCGCCGGAGCCGAACGGCTACCTGCATATCGGCCACGCCAAGAGCATCTGTCTCAACTTCGGCCTGGCGCAGATTTACAGCGGCCGTTGCCATCTGCGCTTCGACGACACCAATCCGACCAAGGAGGAGCAGGAGTACGTCGACGCCATCATGGAGGATGTGCGCTGGCTCGGCTTCGACTGGGGCGAGCATCTCTATTTCGCCTCGGACTACTTCGACCAGCTCTACGAGTGGGCTGTTGAGCTGATCCGCAAGGGCAAGGCCTATGTCGACAGCCAGAGCCCGGAGGAGATCCGTAAAAACCGCGGCACGCTGACGGAGCCGGGGGTTGAAAGTCCCTACCGCAATCGCAGTGTCGAGGAGAATCTCGAGCTGTTCGAACGCATGCGCAAGGGGGAATTCCCCGACGGCGCCTGTGTGCTGCGGGCCAGGATCGACATGGCATCGCCCAACATCAACTTGCGCGATCCGGTGATGTACCGCATCCTGCATGCCAGCCATCACCGCACCGGCGACAAGTGGTGCATCTATCCGATGTACGACTTCGCCCATGGCCAGGAGGACAGCATCGAGGGGATCACCCATTCGATCTGTACCCTCGAATTCGAGGATCACCGCCCGCTGTACGACTGGTTTATCCGTGAGCTCGGCATTCACGCGCCGCAGCAGATCGAGTTTGCCCGGCTCAATCTCAGCTACACGGTGATGAGCAAGCGCAAGCTGCTGCAGCTGGTGCAGGAAAAGCTGGTCGACGGCTGGGACGACCCACGCATGCCGACCCTGTCGGGCATGCGTCGACGCGGCTATCCGCCCGAGGCGATCCGGCTCTTCTGCGACCGCATCGGTGTCGGCAAGTCGGATGCCTGGATCGACCTGAGCGTGCTCGAAGACTGCGTGCGCGAGGTGCTTAACGAAACCGCACCGCGCCGGCTGGCGGTACTCGATCCCCTCAGGGTGACCATCACCAACCTGCCGAAGGATGAGGTTGTCTGCACCGGCGCCAACCATCCGCAAAAGCCGGAGATGGGAGAGCGCGAGCTGGTGCTGACGCCGGAAGTCTACATCGAGCGCGGCGATTTCATGGAGGACGCGCCGAAGAAGTTCTTCCGCCTGGCGCCCGGACGCGAGGTGCGCCTGCGCAACGCCTGTGTCATCCGCTGCGACGAGGTCATCAAGGACGCCGACGGCGAGGTGGTCGAACTCAAATGCAGCTGTGATCCGGAAACCTTCGGCGCCAATCCGAGTGACGGCCGCAAGATCAAGGGGACCATCCACTGGGTTTCGGCCAACCACGGCCGCCAGGTGCCGGTGCGCCTCTACGACCGGCTGTTCGCCGAGGAACGCCCCGACAAGGCCGAGGACTTCCGTACCTGCATCAACCCCGAGTCGCTGCGCACCATCGAGGCCTGGGTCGAGCCGGCCCTGCTCGAAATCGAACCGGGCACTACCGTGCAGTTCGAACGCACCGGCTACTTCACCGCCGACCGGGTCGATTCCCGGCCCGGCGCGCCGGTTTTCAACCGCACCGCCACCCTGCGCGACAGCTGGGCGAAGATGAGGAAATAAACCAGAAGCCAGAATGCAGGAGACAGGAGTCAGTAACGGCTTCTGAATTCTGTATTCTGAATTCTGTATTCTGCCTTTGGAGAAACCATGAGCCTGCGTGTTTACAACACCCTGAGTGGCAAAAAGGAAGACTTCGTT
>RFIO01000257.1 GCA_003695205.1 Deltaproteobacteria bacterium | reverse complement strand
TCCCAGGGAAGAACGAACAGCACCCGGCCGTCCTCGGTTTCCGGTATCAGCAGTCCCGTATCGGGTGGCGCGTGCCGGGCGTCCAGCACGATGTGGATCCCCTCGCTGGGGACCAGCATCGGCTCGGCAGAGGGATTGTCCATAATCCGCAACCGGTCGGCGAAAGGTCCGGTGGCGTTGATGACGCCCCGGGCATGCACAGGCCAGCGCTCTCCCGTCAGACCATCCTCGAGCAACGCGCCGACCAGACTGCCGTCCTGTTTCACCAGGTCGACTACCTCGACCCGGTTGACCACCACGGCACCCTGCTCGTGGGCAGTCAGCGCCAGCGTCAGGGCCATGCGCGCGTCATTGAACTGGCCATCGTAGTAAAGCACCCCGGCCTTGAGCCCCTCGGCCCGCAAAAGCGGAAAGCGCCGCAAAGCGTCCCGGCGGCCGAGCAGCCGGCTGTGGCCTATGGAATACCGGCCGGCGAGCAGGTCGTAGAGCTTCAGCCCGAACCAGACGTAGGGGACCTCCAGCCAGCGGTACAGAGGCGTGACCAGCGGCAGGCGACGGACCAGGTGCGGCGCGTTGCGCAACAGGATGCCACGCTCGTGCAGACCGTCGCGCACAAGATTATACTGGGTCCGGTCAAGGTGCCTGACCGCCGCCTCAAGGTAGCGTACACCGCCGTGCACCAGCTTGGTGCTGCGGCCGCTGGTTCCCTCGGCGAAGTCCTGCTTTTCCACCATGGCGACGCGCAGACCACGACTGGCGGCATCGAGCGCCACACCGCAACCGGTCGCCCCTCCGCCGACCACGAGCAGGTCAAACAACTCGCCTGCGCGCAAAGATTCCAGGGCCCGCTCTCTGCCAAACGCCATCCCCGCCTCGCAACTCTGTGGTTATCCTGTTTGAATTACAGCACTTTCTGAACCCGGTCGGTTGACATTCTATCGGAACAGGCCATGCTTGCAATGAGAATCGACAACCCGCCGGAGGTGTTCATGGAAAGAGCCGCCATTCTCGCCATCGATCAGGGGACCACCAGTAGCCGCGCCATGGTCTTCGACCGAAGAGGAGACATCATAAGTGTCGCCCAGCAGGAATTTCGCCAGATTTTCCCGAGGGACGGCTGGGTCGAGCACGACCCCGAGGAAATCTGGGGCACCACCCTGGCCGTCTGCCGTGCGGCGCTTGACCAGGCCGAAGCGAAGGGCTGGCGCGCCGTCGCCATCGGCATCACCAACCAGCGGGAAACCACCCTGCTTTGGGACCGGCAGACCGGCCGGGCGGTTGCC
>RFIO01000256.1 GCA_003695205.1 Deltaproteobacteria bacterium | reverse complement strand
CGCGCCAGCTCGATATGGATCCTGCCTGGCTTGCCATGCTCACGAATCAGGGCGTTGACCACCATGCGAAGCTCACGCATGGCGCGCCGGACGGAGGGATTGTTCAGATTGTCGATCGCCTTGTCGACAGGGGGCAGAGCGTCGAGCGCATCCTCGGACTTGAAGGACTCCGGGAACTCGCGCTTTCTTGCCTCGGCGTAGCTCAGCCCCTGCTCCAAATGGGGCAGCAGGCGGTTGATAGCGGTGAGACTGAGCGCAGCGTATCCATCCTCCAGCTGCAGATCGGCCAGTTGCTCAGCCTGCTCCATTGTGAAATGCCAGTGGCGTGTGGCCCGCCTGATGAGCCCTTCTTCCGTCGGTATCGAGCGGAGCTCATGCACAAGCTGGTCCTTCTCCTCCTCCGTGAGAGCGTCGAAACAATCCCCCAACACCTTTCGCAGCTTCGCGTCGGTGCGATGCCCGATGATCTTCCTGTCGCCCTTCTTGTCCTCCCCTCGATCGAACTGGGCCTGCGCAAGGTCGAACTCGACTTCCTTCGGCAGGGCCAACAGCTTTTTCTGCCGGAGCTTGGCGAACGTGAGATCGCCCTCGCGTTCGAGGGCCTCGATCACCTTCTTCCGCTCCTCAGCGGTCAACGGCCTGGCGGATCGGCCCGGCTCGTCGATGCGCAGATGGTTGACGCCCTGCAACATGCGAAATCGCTGATACGCCCGCAGAGCCTTTGGAGCTCGCCGTTTCCCCTGCACCAACGAGCACATGCCGACCAATCCCGGCTGCTTTCTGATAGGCCGTTGAAAGAACAGCGCGTCATGCAGCGCATCATGGAGCTCAGGCGTCAACACGGCGTGGTGCGGCTGTTGGGCGCTCCAAATCGCCTCGAATTCCTCTTCATACATTGCGCGATGTGTATAGCGATTGCGGATCCGACGTTCGTGCGGATCGACTGTGGCGAAGTAGGCGCCAAGCGTGCGGGCGCCTGCCTCGTGCATCAGGCGACGCAGCTCGTTGATGCCTTCCTTGACCTTGCCGGTCTCCTTGTCGTCCGCTTTGCGATCTGCGCGACGGTTGCTCTTGAACCCGCGGCGTTGCGCCAGGTGGTAGATGGCCCGCCCCAGTTCATCGGGCTCCACAGGCCCTTGGGCAGCGGCGGCGCGGATGTGGTAGACAAGCCGATCGCGCTGGCTCGGAGGAACCCGACTGGACCACCGCTTGGCCAAGTCGGCGTCGAGGCCCTTGATGAGCTTGCCCAGCTCTTCCGATGTGTCCATGGGGCCGGCAGGCAGCAACCCCGCCTGCTGAAGGAGCCTGGCAGTCTTGCGTCGCCGCTGCCGGCGCCGCCAGAGAAGACGCCGCTGGCTTCGGACGGCCCGTCGCTTGGCTGCAGGCGTCTGATCCGCCGCCTGACCATTCTCCACAGCGGCCTCGAAGACGTGGGTCCCCGCCGCCAGAATGCCGGTCGGCTTGCCCTGCCCATCGTGCTCCAGGCAGGCCCAGCCGACGGAAGCGATTCCGAGGTCCAGTCCGAGGATCCACCCCTGCCTGCGTGGTTGTGAGGACACGGTCCTTCTCCTTTCTCTTGACAGGGTACTCTGCCCTGCTATCATGCTGTAAGTGTATCTGAGCGGCCTTTCCGCGACTTCTCACGGTAAGGCAAGAGCTCGCGGGACACTGCCAACGGCATTCCCTGCGCCCACTCGTGGGCGTTTTTTCATGCCCATACCAAGGCAGTCGTCAGCTTCCCAAGCTGAAGAGCATTGGCGGTCTTCCGGTCACCAGGGCCCCGGAGGCATGAGGCTGCGCCTATGATAATATACTGTAGTTGTATGCTTATTAATCGAAGTACGCTCCAACTGCAGGGTGCAAAGTATGCGCTATCACCGTCCATCAATGTGATGGAGCGTCTCCGCCATACAGCAGTCGACAGGCGTGCCAGCCATGGCTGCCATATGTCGCTGACCAGGGTTCTTCAACTTGGCGCATGAGTCGCAGCCAAAGTGCATCCACCAGGATTGATGGAGGCATGATGCGCAACTTTGCGATATGAGGTGCCTGAACAGTGTTTAATAGCCGCTGCGTCAGTCGTTGTTGCGTTTGACGGATGCGAAGAACCGCTCGCGGTCGGGCTGCGTGATCGCTCGGCAGACATCGATCCTCGCATCGAGCATGTCGCGAATGAGTTCGTGCTCCCACTGCTTCGGATCCAGAGGATTCTGCGCCATGGGAGGACCAGCGATCAGCCGCCACGTTCCGTCGGGCAGACGCGCCTGGTGCAGCGTGATCAGGGCGGCGCCGTCAGGGCCGTTGTCCACGCCCCGCGGCGCCCAGCAGTACCAGACGAAGCCGTCCTCCAGCTGCACCCGCGCCGCTACGTGCAGCGTCGCCAGCAGCAGCGTCGTGTCGATCCCAACCGCGCTGACGAAGCTGCCCCGCCCCGTGCTCCAGCGCTGGTCGCCCTTGGCGACAATGCGGGGCATGACGCGCTGCCGT
>RFIO01000255.1 GCA_003695205.1 Deltaproteobacteria bacterium | reverse complement strand
GCACCGGGCAGGCGTCAGACCCTATACGTCGCCTTGCGGCTTCGCAGAGCCCTGTGTTTTTAGTAAACAGTCGCCACCCCCTCTTCTGTGCCCCCGCCCACTGGTTGCCCAATGGGCGGGCCTCCTTCTTCCGAAGGTACGGAGGCAATTTGCCGAGTTCCTTCAGCACCGTTCTCCCAAGCGCCTTGGTATACTCTACCTGTCCACCTGTGTCGGTTTCGGGTACGGTCCATAATGGTGGGGCTATTTCCTGGAACGCCTTCACCGCCCGCCCAATCCGATAAGGACGGACGATTTACGGCATTCGTCACCTCCACCGGGCCACGGAATATTAACCGTGTTCCCATCGACTACGCCTTTCGGCCTCGCCTTAGGGGCCGGCTCACCCTGCGCGGATTAGCCTTGCGCAGGAACCCTTGGACTTTCGGCGACAGAGCCTCTCACTCTGTTTATCGCTACTCATGTCAGCATTCGCACTTCCGATACCTCCAGCAGCCCTCACGAGCCACCTTCATCGGCTTACGGAACGCTCCGCTACCGATCAGTCGTCGGTTATCGGTAGTCAGTCATCAGAGGAAGCTGCCTGATCCACGCGCCGGATCAGGCCCTGCAGCATACGAGCAATCGTTCGATATTCATCACGCCAACGGAGAAATGACTCCTCGGCGAGGAAACCCAGATCCCTGGCATATCGCAGCCATAGACCTGTCTCATCCGCCGAACCGAGCGCCATCACGCAATAGCGCCGAAACTCGGCATCTGACGAGCGTTGCCGCCCGACTCCTTCGGCCAGCAACGCGCAGATCGACTTCGATGAACGGCGCAGCTGATCCGCAACGCCACCGAATTGCTCCATGCGCGGCCATGATTGGCTGGCCCGGTGTACCTCCAGCGAGGCCTCATAGGCTCGCCGAAAGACGTCCAGGTCATCCACTGACCACGACATCACGCTTCTTCTTCCGATAACTGATTACTGAAAACCGACGACCGATCCCGCAGCTTCGGTACATGTCTTGAGCCCCGTTACATCTTCGGCGCAGAAACCCTTGATTAGACCAGTGAGCTGTTACGCTTTCTTTAAAGGATGGCTGCTTCTAAGCCAACCTCCTGGTTGTTTTGGGGTTTCCACATCCTTTCCCACTGAGACATGATTTGGGGACCTTAGCTGGCGGTCAGGGCTGTTTCCCTCTCGACGACGGACCTTAGCACCCGCCGTCTGTCTGCCAGGCTAAACTCTTCGGTATTCGGAGTTTGGTTAGGTTTGGTAAGGCTCGCGCCCCCCTAGCCCATCCAGTGCTCTACCCCCGAAGGTCAACACCTGACGCACTACCTCAATAG
>RFIO01000254.1 GCA_003695205.1 Deltaproteobacteria bacterium | reverse complement strand
GGTACGAAGAACGCGAAGATAAAGCTTCTTCGAGACCTTCCCCTCCCCTGGAGGGAGGGGATTGAGGGGAGGGGGGAAACTCGAACGTCACCCCCATCCCAACCTTCCCCCTTCAAGGGGGAAGGGGTTGTCTTGTCTGCGTCTCATATCTTCTGGGCCAGCCGACCTTTTCGCCTCTCTTCGTGACAGCCGTATTTCCGCCGCCAAGGCCGCTCAAAAGTGCCCGGATGCAAGACGGACGCTGGCCGAGGAGTGAGGCGGAGCGGAGCTACGTCGCAGCGACGAGGTCAAGGACAACGCCGCAGACGGGTACTTTTCAGCGGCCTTTTCTATTTGCCGCTCAGCTCATGCACACACTCGACCATATACTTCGCATGCTCCGGGTCGACGGTGGGCAGGATGCCGTGGCCGAGATTGAAGATGTGACCAGGCCGGCCACCGTTCTCGTCGAGAATGCGCTTGACCTCGGAGCGGATATGCTCCTTCGGCGCGTAGAGCACAGTCGGATCGAGGTTGCCCTGCACGGCGATTTCGGCGCCGAGGATGTCGCGGGCGGTGCCGAGGTTGACATGCCAGTCGAGCCCGACCACGTCGGAACCGGCCAGCTTGACCTTGTCGAGCATGGTGCCGGCCCCCTTGACGAAGTGGATAACCGGCACGCTCCTGTCGAGGCCGTCGATCAGCTTCTTCGTGTAGGGCAGGATGAATTTCTCGTAGTCCAGCGGCGAGACGATACCGCCCCAGGTGTCGAAAATCTGGATGGCCTGCGCCCCGGCGGCCACCTGGGCATTCAGATAGAGGCGATCCATTTCGGTCACCTTGTCCATCAGGGCCGCGTAGAGCTCCGGCGCGCCGTACATCATGCGCTTGATCTGGGCAAAATCCTTGCTCCCCTTGCCTTCGACCATGTAGCAGGCCAGGGTGAAGGGCGCGCCGCCGAAACCGATCAGCGGCACCCGCCCCTCGAACTCGCGCCGCAGGATGCGGATTGTCTCGTAGACATAGGGGACATCGTTTTCGACATCGGGAATGCGCAGGGCGGCCACGTCCGCCTCGGTGCGCACCGGGTTCTCAAAGACCGGGCCAGGGACGAAATCGAGCTTCAACCCCATCGGTTCCACCGGCGTCAGAATGTCAGAGAAGAGAATCGCCGCGTCAGCATTCAGATAATCGATCGGCTGGATGGTCACCTCGGCGGCCAGTTCCGGCGTCTTGCACAGTTCAAGAAAGGTGACCTTCCTGCGCACTTCCATGTACTGGGGCAGGTAACGGCCGGCCTGGCGCATCAGCCAG
>RFIO01000253.1 GCA_003695205.1 Deltaproteobacteria bacterium | reverse complement strand
GTCAAGGCACTGCCCAACCTGAAAATCCTTGAGCTTATGCAGCAGATGGGCTTCGGCTTCGACTGCAGCTCCATTCCGGAACTGATCATGGCCCGCCAGGTCGGCGCCAAACCCGAACAGATCATGTTCACATCCAACAACACCGCGCCCGAGGAGTTTGAAGCGGCCCTGGCCGATGGCGGCTGTATCCTCAACCTTGACGACATTTCGCTTATTGACAAGGTGCCCGAGCCCTTTCCCGAGCTGATCTGCTTCCGCTACAACCCGGGCCCGCGCCGCACCGGCAACGTCATCATCGGCAACCCGGTCGAGGCCAAGTATGGCGTCACCCACGACCAGGTGGTCGACGCCTACCGGCAGGCGCGTGACAGAGGCGCCAGACGTTTCGGCCTGCACACCATGGTTGCTTCCAACGAACGTGACTACAGCTACATCGTCGAGACCGCCCGCATGATTCTCGAAGTGGCGGAAATGGTGATGAAGGAACTCGACATCCGCTTCGAGTTCGTCAATATCGGCGGCGGCCTCGGCATTCCCTACCGTCCCGAGGACAAGCCCCTCGACCTCGATGCCATGAGCAGGGAGATCACCGCCCTGTTCGACGATTTCCGCGCCCGGCACGGCCATGCGCCGGCGATGGTGATGGAATCGGGGCGCTGGATGACCGGCCCGCACGGCGTGCTGGTCACCCGTGCCATCAACCACAAGGACACCTACCGCCGCTACATCGGCGTCGATGCCTGCATGTCGAGCCTGATGCGTCCTGGCATGTACGATGCCTATCATCACATCGAAGTCCCGGCAGCGCAGGGGCGCCCCGCCGAGGTGGTCGACGTGGTCGGCTCGTTATGCGAGAACAACGACAAGTTCGCCGTGCAGCGCGAACTGCCCCGCATCGAAGAAGGGGACCTGCTGGTCATCCAGGACAGCGGCGCCCACGGCCACGCCATGGGATTCCAGTACAATGGCCGCCTGCGGCCCCAGGAACTGATTCTGCGCGCCGACGGCCGGGTCGAAATGATCCGCCGGGCCGAGACCCTGGAAGACTACTTCGCCACCCAGACTTTTGAACCGAACACTTTCGGTCTCTGATCCCGCCGGGGCGCGCCGGTCACGGCGCGCCCCGTCCCGGTGCCGCGTTCCGTCACCATTGCGCTTTACCTGGCCCTTTTCCCCGGGAAAAACCCTTTACAGGGCGCCCCCTGACAGGGCACGATTCGTGAATGGCATCCAACCGGAAAGCCACCGGCCACCCGGGCGGAGGCTTCTTCTCATCGACGGAGGTCACCATGGATCGCTGCCCCTACTGCGGCTCCAGCAGCATTGACAACCCCAAAGAGCCGGAACAGCCGCCACGCTGTCAGGACTGCGGCCACAACCTGCCGGTCCAGGAGAGGCAGGCGGCCAGCATCTCCGCGCCGCAAAAGGGCAACACCGAGGTCGTCATCGTCTGCCCCTACTGCGGCTACCGATCGAGCACCGAGGCCGACCGCCTGCCGGACGGCACCATCGATCTACAGTGCCGAAAGTGCAGCCACAGCTTCCCCTTCGACCGCCAGCGTGCCCTGGAAAAACCGGCACCCGATCCGCATCCGCTGTTCGACAGGCAGCCGGATTCCACCTCCCCGCCACTCAGGCCACGCAAAAGGGGCGGCTTTCGCCTGCCGGTTCTGATTCCGCTCGTTCTGCTGCTGGCCGGCGGTGGTCTCTTCTTTGCCCTGAGGCATTCCGCCTCGCCACCGGTCGACACCAGCGCTTTCGAAACGCCCACCACCGCAGGGGAAGTCCGTACAGAAACCCAGAAACAGGCCCCCAGACCGCAGATTCACATCCAGGCGGTCAACTATCGGGGCCGGGTGCTGCTCAACGGCAGGCAGGTCTTTGTCTTCGAAGGAGACAGGGACCGGGTTTATGACCACCTCGACAACATCGAACTGGTCGACGGCGACAACAGCCTGACAGTCGAATACCACCGGCGGCACTCTTCCGGATCACCCCGCATCAGTATCCGCCTCTACCAGTTCGACTGGGAAACCGGCGAAGAAACAGGGCTGGCCGACTGGACCCTCGAAAATGAGCGTGGCCGCAAGACCTTTCTGCTGAGCTACAGGACAGGGGCCCAGTGATCCTTCCTGCCGGATGCCGTCGCCAGACCCTGCTCCGCTATATCCTGCTGCAACTGCCCGGCACCGCCCTGCTGGTGCTGGCCCTGCTGATTATCGACCACTTTCGCCCTCTGCTGGACCGCTGGTTCTGGGGCATCATCACCCTCTGGCTCGCCAAGGAGGCCGTTCTCTTCCCCCTGACCTGGCGCTCCTACCAGGCCGACCTGCCCGATGATCCGCTGATCGGCAGAACAGGCACAAGCGTCACCCCTCTCGATCCACAAGGAACCGTGCAACTGGGGCATGAACTCTGGCAGGCGCGCGTAACAGGTGATGGCAACATTTCGGAAGGAAAGCCGGTGCGCGTAACCAACCGCGCCGGAATGCTGCTGGAAGTGACGCAGTCAGACCGCGAAGATGGGAAACAAAACGGCCATCAGGACGGATGAATCGGATCCTGGTGCCCGGCAAGCCAGCGCCGCCAGCCGTCCCGGCAGCAAAAATCGTGCAGCTGGGCGGAAGCGAGGCGGCGCCCCTCGACCGCAGCCTGAACCAGCCGCAGGCGCAGAAGGGCACGGCCGAACAGTTCGGCGCATTCAGCGACTTCCCCGACCAGTTCAACCCGGCCGAGGGTAAAGCGAAATGGCTCACCCGGCTTCAGGGCCATCAGACCCGCCGACCGGCCGAGACCAACGTTCAGCACCGGTCCGTCATCACAGACCAGCCCAAACCAGGTCACCGGCATTTCATCCATATGGCCGGCCCGCATGCCGCGCAACGAACCGAGTGGCCGCGGCGGTTGTCTTGGGATGCGATCAAAATCCATGGTTTGCCTCTGGTTCAATTGAACCAGCTTTCGGGCCGAAAACAAGTCATGAAAATAGGTTCGGTTATTCTTGACAGAAATTCTGTATTTTTACAGAATCGTTTTATCTGAATTCAGGAGATCTAAATCGATGAAATTATCCACCAAGAGCCGCTATGGTTTGCGCGCCATTTTCGACATGGCCTACAACGCCGGAGGCGAGCCGGCCCAGATCAAGGACATCTCGCGACGCCAGAACATATCCCCCCGGTACCTGGAACAGATATTTCAGGACCTGAAAAAATCGGGACTGCTCAAAAGCCGTCGGGGTCCCCAGGGTGGCTATACCCTGGCCCGCGCTCCCGAGGAGATCACCGTCAGGGATGTCATCGAAGCCGCCGAGGGTGAGGTTTTCCTGGTGGCCTGCACCGCGCGCGAGAAAACCTGCGCGGCCCAGTGCGAATTCGACGAGAAATGCGTCACCCAGAAGATCTGGGAGGAGGCCAACAACCGGCTCAATGACTATTTTTCCTCCGTCACCCTGAAGGATATGTGCGACATGGCGCGCGAACTGGGTATCGAAAAGGAAATCGAACACCGCTACATGTATTTTATCTGACCCGACACACCACCCCGGGTCTGTCATAGCAAACGGGACCAACGTGAAACAGGACAATCTGGAGCGCAAGTACGCGCGCCTGCAGGATATTCTGCAAAAGCTCGAATCGGTCGTCGTTGCCTTTTCCGGCGGCGTCGACTCGACCTTTCTGCTCAAGGTCGCCATCGACACCCTGGGACGGGAGCGGGTCCTGGCCCTGACGGCCACCTCGCCCACCTATCCCCAGTTCGAATTCGAACAGGCCTGCCGGCTGGCAGAGGATTTCAACGCCCGCCACATGGTGGTCGAAAGCAACGAGCTGGAAATTCCCGGTTTCGCCGAGAACCACCGGCGCCGCTGCTACCACTGCAAGCACGAGCTGTTCAGCATCTGCCTCGAAAAGGCACGGGAACTCGGCTACAACGCCATCCTCGACGGCTCCAACCGGGACGACCTGTCGGATCACCGCCCCGGGCGCGACGCCGCCGCGGAATTGCAGGTGCGTTCGCCGCTGCTCGAGGCGGAACTGGGCAAGGAGGAGATCCGCGTCCTGAGCCGCCGGCTCGATCTCCCCACGGCCGACAAGCAGGCCTTCGCCTGCCTGTCGTCACGCTTCCCCTATGGTACCCGAATCACCGCCGAGCGTCTGACCCAGGTCGACAGATGCGAAACCTGGCTGCGCGAACAGGGCATCCGCAACTACCGGGTGCGCTACCACGACTCGGTGGCGCGCATCGAGGTGGCCCCGGAGGAGATCGACCGGTTTTTCGACCGGGAGTTCCGCACCCGGGTGGTCGAAGCCTTCAAAGGCTTCGGTTTTACCTACGTGGCTCTCGACCTGCAGGGCTACAGGACCGGCAGTATGAACGAAGTCTGATACCGCCATCGGCGGATTTGTATGATTGTGCTCGGACCTTGATGTTCCGACGGGAACCCGAGGGGGACGAGGCCCGGCCCAGACAGGAGGAACCATGAACCGCAGTTCTGCCCTCTTTGCCGTCTGCTTCACCGCCGGTGCACTCGGTGCCCTGGTCAACAGCCTGGCGGCCCACTACGCCGGAAGCCTGGGCCTGTTTGGCCTGATCGGCGTCAAGCTCCATCCCCCCCTGGCACTGGCCTGGCTCTATCCACGCCTGGTCTGGGGCGGGCTCTGGGGACTGGTCTACTTCTTCACCATCGGCCGGGTGCGCACCCGCCGTCACTGGGTGCGCAAAGGGCTCTGGGTCAGCCTGCTGCCGACCGCCGTGCAGCTGACCATCGTCTTTCCCAACTTCACCTCCCACGGCATGTTCGGTCTCGGCCTCGGCACCCTGACACCGCTGGCGGTGCTGCTGCTCAACGGCATCTGGGGGCTGTTCACCGGCATCTTCACCCGCGCCTTCTGGGGCCGCGGATGACGCGCGTTTTTGTCGGTCTCCTCCTCGTCCTGCTGCTGGCCGGGCAGGTTTTTTCCGGCCCGACCGGCAAGGTCAGCTGGATCTACGACGGCGACACTCTCAAGGTCGAGGGCATCGGCAAGGTTCGCCTGCTCGGCATCGATGCCCCGGAACACGAGGACTCCTATCGCGACCGTTTCTACCGCCGCTGGAACATCCCGCCGAGGCGCCTGCGCGCCATTGCCGCCGAAAGCCTGCGTTTCCAGATCGACACCGTCAAGGGGAAGGTCGTCACCCTCTCCTTCGACAGGGAACGCGCCGACAAGTATGGCCGGGTGCTGGCCTACGTCACCCTGCCCGACGGCCGCCTGCTCAACCGGCTGCTGCTGCAAAAGGGCTACGCCACCGTCTTTCGACGCTACGATTTCAGGCTGAAACAGGATTTCCTCACTGCCGAGGCCGAGGCTCGCAGGGCCGGAGTCGGGTTGTGGCAGCGGTAGAAGGAGGAATGAGGGAATGGAAAAGCCTCAGCGACCCGTTC
>RFIO01000252.1 GCA_003695205.1 Deltaproteobacteria bacterium | reverse complement strand
GCCAGCAAGGAGGAGCGCGTCCAGCGCATCCAGCAGATCATCGATATTGCGCTGGATAACGGCTATGACTCCATTTTCGCCGGCTACGGCTTCATGGCCGAGGACGATGAGTTCGTCCAGGCGATCGAGGACGCCGGCCTGAAATTCATCGGGCCCTGCGCCGCCACCCAGCGGGCGGCCGGCAAGAAGGACGAGGCCAAGCGTACCGCCCTGCAGGTCGACGTTTCGGTTACTCCGGGCATTGACAATGTCACCGCCCGCACCCTGGTGGCCAAGCACCCCAGCCGCGAGGCTCTGCTCGCCCTGGTCAAGGCCGAGGGGCTCAGCTGCGATGACGCCGTGCTGAACGACACCAGCCTGGCGCTCGAGGAACTGGCCGACCACATTCTCATGGCCTCCTACGAAAAGGGCATCGACCTGTTCAGCATCGAAGAGCTGTGCGCCCAGGTTGAGAAGGAATGCGCCGAGATGTTCCGCCAGTACCCCGGCAGCCGCATCCGCCTGAAGGCGATCGGTGGCGGCGGCGGCAAGGGGCAGCGCATCCTTGGGGCTTCTCTGCTCACCAAGAAGGACCCCACCGATGCCGATGTCAAAAAGGCTGCGGCCGAGGCTCCCGAGCTGGTGCGCGAGGTCCTGCTCGAGGTCAAGGCAAACGGTGTCGGCGACAACAAGAACGTGCTGATCGAACTCAACATCGAGCAGACCCGCCACAATGAAATCCAGCTGCTCGGCAACGGCGAATGGTGCATCGCCCTGGGCGGCCGCGACTGTTCGCTGCAGATGCACGAGCAGAAGCTGCTCGAGGTCTCGGTGACCCAGGAGGGTCTGCTGCTGGAGATCGAAAAGGCGAAAAAGGCCGGTCTGAAGGACCAGGTCAAGGCGCTGGAGACCGACCTGAAGGTGCTCAGGCGCATGGAGGAGGAATCGGAGCGTTTCGGTGCAGCCGTCGGTCTCGATTCGGCTTCGACCTTCGAGTGCATTGTCGATCGCGACCGCCACTATTTCATGGAGGTCAACACTCGCATCCAGGTGGAACACCGGGTCACTGAACTGGTTTACAGCCTCAAATTCACCAACCCAGACGATCCGGAGGACTACTTCATTGTCGAGTCCCTTGTCGAGGCCATGGCGCTGCTGGCCCTGCACAAGGATCGCCTGCCGCGTCCGGAGCGTCTGCCTCGGTTCGGTTCCGGCCTCGAGGCCCGGCTCAATGCTACCGATGCCTCCCTGTCGCCGAGTGCCGGCGGCGTCATCCGCTACTGGTCCAGGCCGATCGAAGGAGAAATCCGCGATGACCAGGGGATCTGCATTCCCAACCCGGACACCGGCCTGTTCATGCGCTATCACCTGGCGGGAGCCTACGATTCCAACATCGCCCTGCTGCTGACCAAGGGGGACGATCGCCAGGCCGCCTACGAGCACATGTCGAAGGTTCTTGGCAGCACTGTGCTGCGCGGCACCAACCTTGCGACCAACCTGCAGTTCCACTACGGGCTGGTCAACTGGTTCCTCGGCTGGAATGTCATGGCCAAGCCGACCACCCGCTTCGTTGTCCCCTATCTGACCCTGGTCGGCAAACTGAAGGAAGAAGCCAACAAGCTCGATGTTGTGCATGCCTTCCTGGCGATGAAGAAGCACTATGCCAAGGTCTATGCGGACGACAAGGACGCCGCCAAGGCCGCCTCGGAAACGCTTGACCGCAAGGGAACCCTGCTGACCCGGCCGATGGAGGTGCTGCTCAACGATCCGCACCTGCTCTCCGGCTGGCTGTCGATCAACCGCCAGAACTTCGCCATCGACAACGGCAAGGTGGTCTGGAAACGCAACCCGCTTGTGATGATTCAGGAAACCTACGAATACCTGAATATGACCTGGCGCGAAGACGCTCCGGCCGCCGAGGTGATCTGGGCTCACGACCGTGACCTGCTTGACGGTGCCCTCGAATTCTACGCCCAGCTGCGCGAAACCTTCGGCCTGTCCAAGGACGAGTTCGCCAAGTTGCAGACTATCCTGGCCAAGGACAAACCCCAGGGTGGTTACGACAAGGAAACCTGGGCGGCGATTCAGGCGGCGCACGCGGCCTATGAACTGGGCAACGAACTGCTCGGTATCCTCTTCCTTATCGCCGAAAAGACCGATTTCTACGATTTCCGCGTCGAGTCGGACCTTGAGGTTACCATCCCCGACTACCTGAACGATCCGGACCTGCAGGCCGCGATGAAGAAGGTGCTTGTGCCGCCGCCGGCCACCAAGGCGGACGAGATCGTTACCCCGGGCGGTGGCATGTACTACGCCCAGGAAGCGCCGGGCATGCCGCCCTTCGTTCAGGAAGGCGACCACGTCGAGAAGGGGCAGCCCCTCTTCATTCTCGAAGTCATGAAGATGTTCAACAAGATACCGGCGCCCTTCTCCTGTACCATCGACAAGATTCTTATCGACGGGACCGACGGCGTTATCGTCCAGAAGGGCCAGCCGATCTTCAAGGTCACCCCGGATGAGAAATTCGTCGAAGTCGATCCCAGGGAGCTGGAAAAACAGCGCCGGGCCACCACCGAAGAGTATCTTCAGGCAGTGCTCTGATCCACCGGCAAGACCCTGAAACCGGAAGCGCCCCGAGGCCTGTGCCTCGGGGCGCTTTTTTTCTGTCGTCGCCGCGAATGCGGCGGCGAGCCTGGGTTCCGATAATTCACCGAGCGGTCATTGCAGGGAGACGTTGTAGTCGTCCCCCTCGACCTGTTCGCTCGCGGCCCCCAGGAAGGTGCCGGGGACAGGCTCTTCGATGACGGTCACCTTGCCGTGGTTGACCGACCAGAGAGTCTGGCAGGGGACGCAACGGCGCAGTTCCTCATCGATGCCGTTGGCGTGGGCGATCAGCTCCGGGCGGGATTCATGACTTTTGCAAACCGGACAGCGCATGGCAGCCTCCCTGTTCTGGGTCTGCCCGGCCGGAAGGCGGGGATGAGACAGGGTCCGGTCCAAGGGCAGGACGTTGTCTGCTTTTCATTGTAGCAGGCTGGCGCCGCCGTGCAACGGCATGGTTGGTTTTTGTTAATGTTTGTGGGGATTGAACAGGGGCAGGTCGCAGGGCGGAATCAGGCCGGCCTGTTCGGCCCGTTCGAGCAGGACGCGCACGGCTTTTTCGCCTTCGGCGCCGAGATCGCGGCTGAAATCGTTGACGTACAGGCCGATATGCTGGTCGATGACGGAATCGTTCAGTTCCTGGGCGTGGGCGCGAATGTAGTCGCGTGGCCGATTCGGATCGGAAAAGGCGAGATCAACGCTGGTGCGGATAGCATTTTCGACCCGTGTCACCAGGTCGGAATCGAGGTCGCGGCGGGCCAGGATGCCGCCCAGGGGAATGGGGCAACCCGTTTCCTCCTCCCACCACTGTCCCAGGTCGACCAGGCTGACCAGGCCGTGATCGGGGTAGGTGAAGCGCGATTCGTGAATAATGACGCCACCGGCTACCTCGCCGGTTTCGATCGCCGGCATGATGCGGTCAAAGGGCATGGCGAGGGTGCGCTCAAGACGCGGTTCGAACAGGCGCAGCAGCAGATTGGCGGTTGTCAGCTCGCCCGGGATGGCAACCGGTTTTGCGTACAGCTCTTCCAGGTCTGTT
>RFIO01000251.1 GCA_003695205.1 Deltaproteobacteria bacterium | reverse complement strand
GACCGATTTTTCCCGCTACCAGAGCTGGAAATGGGCCGATGACCGGCCGGTGGTGGCCGATTCCCTGGTCGGAGAAGACCCGCTCCAGCGTCAGGTGCGCCAGCTTGTGACAGCCGAACTGGAGGCGCGCGGACTGGACATGAAGCCTCAAGGCGCCGACCTGCTGGTCTCCTATCGCGGCAACCTGTTCCGCCCGGTGGCGGAATATCCGGGCGCGACCGGCTACAGCAGCCAGGTCGCCTGGGAGAAGCGGGATGGCGGCTGGCTGCGGCGTTCGTCCCGTGCGGCTTCGCTGACCCTGATGCTGATTGACGCGAAGACCGGTCAGGCGGTCTGGACGGCAACCGGCCGCGAGCCGATCGAGGATGAACGTGATGCCATGCGCCGGCTGCCGGGCATGATCCGGACCCTGCTGGCCAATTTCCCGCCCGGACGTCAGCCCTGATGTTCGCGCACCGCCGGCCTTTGCCTGCCTTTCTTATGGCCGACGACCTGTTATGCTGAAAGAAAGACCATCCCGTTTTCAACAGGGTTCAAGGAGTCTAGCTATGAACACTCTGTCCCGTTTGTCTTTACTGGCGATCCTGCTTCTGCTGTTGCCTCTTGCTGCCTGCGCGCCCAGTACGTCGGGCAAGGTCTATTCCCGTGACCAGGCCCGTGTGAGCCATTCTGTCTACTACGGTACTATCCTGCGTGCCGAGCCTGTGACCATCGAGGGGACTCAGACCGGCGCCGGAACCCTGGCCGGCGGAGCCCTCGGCGGTGTCGCAGGGCACTCGGTCGGTGGCGGACACGGTCAGGGGCTGGCCACAATCGGTGGTGCCATCGCCGGTGCCATCGCCGGGTCGGTCATCGAGAAAAAGGCGACCACGGTTCCCGGAGTTGAGCTTGAGGTCGAACTCGACAACGGCGAACTGATTGTTGTGGTCCAGGAAGCCGATGCCGTCTACAAGGTCGGCGACCGGGTGCGGGTGATCAAGGATGCCCGCGGTACGACCAGGGTGCGACAGTAGCGCTGCGAACTGTCGGCGCTTCGGAGCGCCTGCTCCGATCGCCGGCGGTTGCCAGCGTGGTTCGGTTCACCCTGCCTGAGGTGTGGTTCTCGGCCAGCCGTCTTTCTGTACAGATTCTTCATCCCGCAAAGAGACACGTATGCATTCCAGACTCAAAGAGTTTCTGCACAAGGAATCCTCGGTCGGCATTCTGCTGATGCTGGCCACTGTGCTGGCGATCGTCTTTGCCAATACCGCCCTGCATGATTTCTACAAATACATCCTCGAAACTCCCTTCGAAGTACGCCTGGGGCGGCATCTGCACATCGCCAAGCCGCTGCTGTTGTGGGTCAATGACGGCCTGATGGCGATCTTTTTTCTGCTTGTCGGCCTGGAAGTGAAGCGCGAGATGCTGGTGGGCCAGCTTTCCAGCCGGGCACAGGTGGTCCTCCCGGGGATTGCCGCCATCGGCGGTATGGTGATGCCGGCTCTTTGCTACGTGTTGTTCAATTTCGGGGATGTCCAGGCTCTCAACGGCTGGGCGATCCCGGCGGCCACCGATATCGCTTTCGCTCTTGGCGTTCTGGCCCTTCTCGGCGACAGGGTGCCCTCGTCCATGAAAATATTCCTGCTGGCGCTGGCGATCATGGATGACCTCGGAGCTATCGTTATCATCGCCCTCTTTTATTCCGGAGACCTGTCCACCGGCATGCTGCTGCTGTCCGCCGGCTGTCTTGCGCTTTTGGTTCTGCTCAACCTGTTCCGGGTCGAAAACATTGCCGCTTACGGTCTGGTCGGGGTTTTTCTGTGGATTTTCGTGCTCAAGTCGGGCGTCCATGCCACACTGGCGGGGGTGGCGCTTGCCTTTGCCATTCCGATGAAAAGCCGTACAGAGGGACGACAGGCTCCGGCGCAGAAACTTGAGCACGACCTGCACCCCCTGGTGAACTTTGTCATCCTGCCGGTTTTTGCCTTCGCCAATGCCGGCATCCCCCTTGCCGGCATGAAGTTGGGCGACCTTTTCCACCCGGTGCCGCTCGGCATCATGGCCGGCCTGGTGGTTGGCAAGCTTGTCGGTGTCTACGGTGCCTCGATTCTGGCCGTACGTCTGGGATTTGCCGGCATGCCGGTCGGAGCCAACTCGCGTCACCTTCTCGGTGTTTCGGCACTGTGTGGCATCGGCTTTACCATGAGCCTCTTTATCGGCGGCCTGGCCTTCGAACACGTCGGTGGGGACGCCGCCAGCTACCTGCTCAGCCACAGGCTGGGAATTATCGGCGGATCCCTGGTAGCCGGATTGCTGGGT
>RFIO01000250.1 GCA_003695205.1 Deltaproteobacteria bacterium | reverse complement strand
TTTGCCGACTGCCGCAAGGGGGACGCGGTCTTCAAGGTTTCCTCGCACCAGGCCTTCAGCCTGTCCGAGGCGGCCTGTCGGCGTCGGCTGAACCAGGTCAGTGCTCCACGTCGGGCACTGGAGCTGGCCGTCGACATGCCCGACAACCAGAGCCTGAGGCTGAAGGCGAAGATCGGCGACCTGGGACATGAGCAGACCTGGCCGGTCACCAGCAGCCCGGCCCGAGACAATCCCCTCTCGGCCGATGTCCTTGAAAAAATCTTTGCCGCCACCGGTCAGTCACCCTTTGAGCTGAAGAATCTGGTCTGCAGCAAACTGCCGCCGGTCGTCATTCCGCCGAGCCGACTCAAGGAAATCCGGCGCGAGTTTTACGCCGAACTGGAACGTCAGTTCAGTGAAGATCGAAAAAAGGCTCGACGGGACCACCGCCAAAGCGCCCTTGAACAGCTGGCCGGCACCGGAAACAATGGTCCCGGCGAACCGTTGACCACCGTTGTTATCGCCGATATCCGCGACCTGCACGTGCTCGCGCAACCCCAGGTCGACCGGGTCATCCTGCCACTGCGCGAAGGGAATCTGCGCGCCTGTGAGACCGGGCACCGCCACGGCCGGGAACCGGAACGCATCATCTGGGATCTGCCTTTTATTGTTTTCGACCAGGAGTGGGACGAACTTCGCCAGCGGGTCGAACGTGCCCTGGCCGCGGGGTTTGCGGACTTTCGTTTGAACAATCTCGGGCAGTTCGAATTCTTTCTTGATCATCCGGAGGCCCAGCTGCACGGCAGTCACCGCCTGTTTATCCTCAACAGCGAGGCGGCGCGCGCCTGGCGCGAGCTGGGACTCGCCGAGGGGAGTTATGTTTTGGAGGACGAGCGCGACAATCTCACTGAGCTGGCGTCAAAAGAAACCGGCCTGCCCTGCAACCTGACCATCTACGGCAGCATTCCGTTGCTGGTCTCGCGCATTGACCTGTCCAACCTGACTCGCCAGGGGCCGGTCCGCTCCGACCGGGGCGAGGAGTTCCTGGTCGATACCCGCACCGGCCTGACACGCCTTTCCAGCCGAACCGATTTTTCCCTGACGGCCTTTCTGCCCGAGCTGGAACGCCTCGGATTGAAACGCTGGCTGATTGACCTGGAACACCTCGGCCCCTTCAGCCCGCGTGGCCGCGAGGTGCTGGCCGCACTGCGCCGGCCCAGGGAGCTGCCCGGCACCTCGGTGTTCAACTTCGTGCATGGAGTCGAGTGACCGAAAGGGCAAAAATGGCGATTTTGGGCCTCTGGCCTCTGGCCCTTGGCCCCTGGCCCCGTAAAAAAGAGGGCTTTCGGGGGGAGACGACCCCGAAAGCCCAAGGCAGGAAATGAAGAAGGGCAAAGCCAAACTATTATACTATTCATATAATGTCAATGAATGATTTAGCCTTTTCTCATTTTTCTGTTTTTTTCCTGCGCGGCAGGGCCGGCAGGAGGGTCAGGTCCTCGCCGCCGATGTCAATCGCAGCCCTTCCCTCAGGCGGCTGGCGCACCACCTGACCATCGCGGTCGATGAGAGTTTCGTCCTCCATCAGCACCATGCCGGTCCGCTCGATCACCTCCATGCGGAACTGGTGCAGGCGGTCGAGCCGGCGGCAGCGCAGCCGGTAGCTGAGCAGCATCCACACCAGGGTCACCAGCGCAGCCACCCCCAGCACCACCAGTAGCAGAATGAAGAGATAGCGCGCCGCCTCGCCACCTGCCTGGACGACGAAAGCGACGATGGCGTCCAGCTTGTAGACCAGGCCACCGCCCAGAACCAGCAGCAGCAGCGCGACCAGGAAGGGGACCTGGCGCAGACTGAGCATCGCCTCTTCGAAGCGGTTGGCCGGGCGCCCATCCGGGCGTGCCGCCCGGTCGCCATCGGCGTCCTGGATCAGGTAGCGGTTGAAGCCGTAGACCGTCAGGCCGAGCAGAAAACAGAGGGCGACCGGCACGAGAAAGGCAGCGATCAGGCAAGCCTTCCAGGGGAAGGCGATCTGTCCGCCGGCAAGGAAGCTGATCCAGCCGAAGAAGAAGATCAGCCCCTCCGTAATCCCGAGGACAAGCAGGAAGCCGCTGAAAAAGCGCCTCAGCTCTGCCTTGCTGTACAGGGCGGCGACTCCGGCGGGCGGAGTTTTTGATGTCTTGCGGGTCGACCGGGTCTGTGCCATGAATCATCCTTCGTATGGTGCGGAATCGTCGGGTCGGCAACCCTGTTCAGGTCAGCTTACCCCGAAGGCCGATTGTCGGCAACAGGGAGCGTCCGATGCTGTGACGCTGTTTGACCGAGAATGATTAACAAAAAATAATTTTTTTGCCGCCCCAAAAACCCCAAGCATTTCAGACAGGTTGCCCTTCAGATGCCACTTCAAACAATTTTTTACAGATTTCACACCGTTGACACTTTGGCCAACTGGTCTTACCATGCCACCATCACCAACTGGGGCGGAGACAAATGACCATTTTTTCGAAGCTTTTCGGCACTCGCGATTCGGCCGACCACGTCGGCCAGAAAGTGGTCTGTCCTATCCAGTTCTCCGCGCGAGCCCGCAGGCGTCTGCGCTGGAACCGATTCATCAGCCACCTCGGCTTTTAGTTTCATCTCTCCTCCTTTGTAACACGAAAAAGGCCCGCCCAATCGGCGGGCCTTTTTCGTTGCATCCCGTCAGCGCTCAGGCATCGTGAACACGGATATTGTCCACCACCAGCACCAGCAGGCGCATGCAGCCGAGCAGCACCAGGGAATAAACCAGCGCCGCCAGCAGCGCCACCGTCAGGCCATAGACAGCCAGGTTGTCGAGGATAAAAACCACCCCCGCCATCCAGGCCAGCGTCATGCTGGTGCCGATGACCGTTTTAATCAGCTCCCGGTAGAAAAGGAACAGGCGCACCAGGCGCCCGGGCGGCTCACCCTCGTGCTCCATGATTTCCCGGGCGAGCTGGGCGTGCAACGAAGCGAGGAACAGGTGTCCTGCCAGCAGAATGCCGAGCGCGAACAGGGCCGAGAAGCCCAGATGGGCTGAAGGCGAAAAAAGTTCAGGGTCGGTCCGGCGCCAGCCGCACCAGAAATACCACCCCCCGGCCAGCAGGCTGATCAGCAGCAGCAACCGTTCCCGTCGCAGCCGGTACCACCAGTTTTGCAACATACCCCTCTCCACTCCGCCATCATGCCAACGCCGGCGGCCAGGCGCAACCATCTTTTCCCACCACCCCATGCGACAACCGACCGACTGAGTTACAATGGAAGCAGAAACAGGCGCATACGCCAGAAGGAGGCACATCATGATGAGACAGCCCGCCGACGATCCGGTCTCCCGGGTAATCGGCCTGTGCCACCGCAACCGCTTCGCGGCCGAATATATCTGGGACCTGCTGGTGACCAGCCACCACCACCGGCTCGAAGCCGATGGTACGATCTACCAGCTGAGCGATGACGACATTGCCGAGTTTGCCACCCGCTTCAGCTCTGAAGTTGAGCCCGAATTCTACCACTCGGCCCGGCGCAAGGAAGCGGACCAGGAACTCCACTGAACGGGGGGAGCTCCCCCCTGGGAACAGGGGGGTTCCCCAATAGCGCCCCGTCAATCCCCTGTTATACTTTTTCCAATTCATGCAAGCGAGGGGGTTGGGGGACCTGATGACACCGTCGTTCCTGCTGCGCGGTTTTCGCTACTGGCTTCTGGCCGGGGCAATCCTGCTCGGCCTTTACCTGCCACTGCTCTACCGCGACTGGCTGGCCCTTAAGAAGGAGGCCATCCACGACATCGAATGGCACACCACCTCGCTGGCCCGGCTTATGAGTCGTGACCTGAGCCATCATCGCAGTCTCCAGGAGATCCTGACCCATCTGGACGAACCGCAAACCCGCCGGGAGTTTGAAGAACATGTGCGGCAGAAAATTGGCTACCTGGGGCTGATGCGCCTGAAGATCTACAGCCCCGACGGCAGACCGGTCTATCGCTCGGATGGCGAACCCCTGGATGACGAGGACAACAGTTCGGAGTTTCGGCAGGCGCTGGCCGGGCAGGCAGTGACCCGGATTCTTGATCCCGATGCCTACACTCTGAAGCACGGGGATGACATCGACATCACTATTGCCGAAACCTACCTGCCAATTCCCGGGGCTGCCTCAAACGAGGTGATCTTTGTTCTCGAGGCCTACTACGACGCCACCCCCATTATCAACCGCTTGCACCATCTCTTCCTCCCCCGCGCCATCAACCTGGCCCTGATCCTGTTTGGCGTCGGCGGCGCCTGCGCCTTTATTCTGCTCAAAAACCTGCGCCTGAGTGACAGGGTGGAGCAGCTGGAAGCATTTCTGCCCATCTGCAGCCACTGCAAGAAGATCCGGATCGAGCAGGACGAGAGAACCGAGTGGGTCGCCATCGACCGCTACTTCAGCGAAGAGAACCACATCAGTTTCAGCCACGGCATCTGCGACGACTGCCTGGCCGAGCACTATCCAGAGGTCGCTCGCAAAAAGAAGGAAGAGCTGTCAGGCTGACGGTCCGGTGGGCAGGCCAAGCAGCCAGCGGGCCAGGTTTTCGGCCAGACGGCGGTTGCCGGCGAGAAACCGGTTCTGGAAGATGGCGTCATCGGCGAAGATGACGAACTCTCCCTTGCCGCGCCGCCCCGTCACCACCACGGCGAAGGATTGCATGGCGTCTCCCCGGC
>RFIO01000249.1 GCA_003695205.1 Deltaproteobacteria bacterium | reverse complement strand
CTTCAGCACCTCGCCGAGGATGCGGCACAGGCCGGTCACCAGCTCCTCCTCGACGTCGGCGGGCAGGCGGGCCGACAGCCGGCCCAGGGGGCGGCGCAGGGCGCGTTCCTCGATCTGCCGGCGCAGGATGTCATCGAGGGTACGGCGCACGGCATCGGAACCGAGCCAGGTGGTCAGGCGGTCGGGCAGCTCCCGACGCCATTGCTCCAGCGTACCGGGCGGCAGCACCTGGTCGGCCAGCTGTTCGAAGCGCTGCTGGCGCACCTGCTCAAAACCGCTGGCCAGAAGATTCCTTGCCATGGCGCGGGTTTTGTCCGCCGCAACCAGGCGCCGGGCGCGGGAGCGCACATAGAGGCGCATGGCATGCACCTTCTCGAAGGGGAGCTTTTCGAGGTACCCGGCCACCGGTTTGTCGAGAAAGCCGCGGGCCCGTTCCCGCAGCATGGTCGCCACCTGTTCGCGGGTCTTTTCTTCACGCAGCCAGTTGGCGATTTCGTCCGCAGCCTTGTCAAGAAAACCCGGCAGCTTCTCATAGATGCTGTCGAGGTTGACGAAGCCGGACAGAAGCCCCGCCAGCCCCTGCAGCGAATCGAGAAAACTGTCGATCCCCTGGCGCGCCTTGCGGATCAGGCGCTCGCGGAACTCAGGGTCGTAGAGCAGGCCGCCGAATTTTTCCAGCAGCGCCGGCACCTCCTGTTCCAGCTGGTCGAGCAGCGCCTCGACCAGGTCCTCGGGGAGCAGCTGCGCCAGGCTTTTGCGATTGTCGAGAATGCGGTCGATCTGCTGGTCGACCAGCTCCTCCACCGCCCTGCCGACGCGCTCGGATTGCAAAAAGTCATCGATCCGGCCGCCCAGGTGTTCGAGCAGGTCGCGACAACCTTCTTCGCCGAGCCAGTCGGTCAGGTCGCGGCGCAGCAACTCGTCCCCCCGGCGCTGCAGCCAGGCCGCCAGCCGGTCGCGGCAGTCATCCGACTGCAGGTAGGCGATCAGCAGGTCGACCAGCTTCAGGCGCAGCTGATCGAGCAGGTCGCGAAAGCGGCTGCGGAATTCAACCGGCACCAGGCTTTCGAGCGGGCCGAGCTCGCGCCCGGCAAAGTCACTCAGTTTCTCCTGCACCGCCCGGCGCAGGGTGCGGCGGAAACCCTCCTGGCCGAGCACCCGGGCGACGTCGTCG
>RFIO01000248.1 GCA_003695205.1 Deltaproteobacteria bacterium | reverse complement strand
TCGGCCTGGCTGGAGAGTTCCTCGGCGGCGGCCGCCGACTCTTCGGCGCTGGCGGTGTTCTGCTGGGTCGCCTGGTCGATCTGCACCAGCCCCTGGCTCACCTGCTGGATGCCTTCGGACTGTTCCGCCGATGCCGAGGCGATTTCGTTCACCAGGGTCGACACTTCGGTGATCGAACCGACGATCTGCTGGAGTGCCTCCTCCGTTTCACCCGCCAGTTTGGCGCCCTTTTCGGTCAGGTCGACCGAACCTTCGATCATTTCAGCGGTCTCACGCGCCGCTCTGGCGCTGCGGGCGGCGAGGTTGCGCACCTCCTCGGCGACCACGGCGAAGCCCTTGCCGTGCTGGCCGGCGCGCGCCGCCTCGACCGCGGCGTTCAGGGCCAGCAGGTTGGTCTGGAAGGCTATCTCGTCGATGGTCTTGATGATCTTGCTGATGTTCTGGCCCGACTCGGCGATCGCGCCCATCGCTTCGACCATCTGCTGCATGCGCTCGCTACCGGTTTCGGCCAGACGCTGCGCTTCGCTCGAGGTGGTGTTGGCCTTGCCGGCGTGTTCGGCACTCACCTTGACCTGGCTGGTGATTTCGTTGATCGCCGCCGACATCTCCTCCAGGGAGGCTGCAGACTCGGTGGCTGCCTCGGAGAGGGACTGGCTGCTGTTGGAGACCTGCATGCTGCCTGCGGCGATCTGCTCGCCGGCGGTCTGGATACGTTCCATGATCTCGTTCAGATCGAGAGCCAGCTTTTTGAGGGCACCGCGCACGCGGTCGCGCTCGTCGCGCGGAACCACCTCGAAGGTCAGGTCGCCGCGGGCGAGTTTTTCCAGGTTGCCGACCATTTCGTGCTCAAGGCAGTCGGCCACGGCGTCCAGGCTGCGGGCCATGTCGCCGACCTCATCGTTGAAGTCGAGGTTGAGGCGCCGGTCGAGATGGCCGTTCTCCATCTCTTTGAGCATGGCGACCGCCTTGAGCAGCGGTGCGGTCAGCCGCCCCGACATCCACAGGCCGACCGCCACGGCGAACAGCGCCGCCAGTACGATGGTCGCCAGAATGACCCAGCTCATGCTGGCCAGCTTGCCCATCAGGGTCTTCTCGGCCGGGTCGACGGTGCCGGTTTCAAAGGCTGCTTCGGTCTCGGCCAGGGTCCTGAACAGTTCCTCGGTGCTGGATTTGTAGGAGACGAAGGCCTCGTGTTCGGCGATCTGGGCGTCGAAGACCGCCAGCCCCTTTTCCTCCAGACGGGCGAAGTCGCTGGCGAAGCGGCTGAACTGCGGATGCTTGCGGATTTTCGCCGCCAGGCGTTGGAACTCATCCCTGAGCGAGGCGTCCTTGGTGATGAGGATGTCGTTGAAGGTCATCACCAGCTCCCACAGGTCGTTGGCCAGCTGGGCGTCACCGAGGGTTTTGGCGGCTGCCAGCACCGGGTCGACGGCGGCGTCGGCTTCCTCCATTTTCTGCCCGGGAACAAAATGCAGCCGCAGCGGTTTTTCCATGCGGTCGCGTACCTCAGTCAGTTTCCTGCTGATCGCCTGTACCCGGTCGGCCGGAAGGCTGGAGCCGGCAAATGCGGCCAGCTGTTTGTCAACGAAAGTGTTGACCTTGTTCATGTGGGCGTCGACGTCAACACCGGCCGGAGGATGTAGAACGGTGCGACCGAAGCGGTTCATGCGGATGTTGGTCTCCATCAGCAGATCGGCACCACCCCAGTAGTCGTGCACGAAGGTCTGGGTCAGGCGGGCGACCGAACTTTCCTGCCAGAGGATGAACAGCCCGCCGAGGCCGAAGATGGCGACCGTGGTCAGAAACCCGGCCAGAATCTTGAAACGAATGCCCTGAAACAGTTTTCTCTCCATCGTTGTCTCCCTGCCTGCTCGTGAATGATAGTTTCCGGGAAGAATCCTTCCGAATTATGCAGGGTTCCCCCCCCCTCGCTTTTGGCATCTTTGCCTGTGAGCCCTTGTCGGCAGGGGATGAAGGGATCTTTAGGAAAAAATGTCTTTCTGCTTCGGGTGTATACTGGCGGCATGAAACCACGACCCGAACCGCCCCTGCAGCTCTTTTTCGACGGCGCCTGCCCGGTCTGCGCCCGGGAGGTCGGCAGTTACCTGCGTCTCGATGGCGGCCGGCATCTGGCGGGGGTGGACATCAGCAGCGCGGATTTTGACCCGGCGCGCTGGGGGCGGAGCAGGGCCGAGTTCGAGACCCGCATGCACGCCTTGGATGCCGCGGGGCGCTGGTACCTGGGGGTCGATGCCTTCGTCGCCACCTGGCAACTTCTACCCGGCTGGCACTGGCGCTGGGCCGCACGACTGGTTCAGCTGGAGCCGGTGCGGCGGCTGGCACAGGTTGGATACCGTTTTTTCGCGCGGCATCGCCACCTGCTGAAG
>RFIO01000247.1 GCA_003695205.1 Deltaproteobacteria bacterium | reverse complement strand
GCCGCGGGCTGATTCTGTCGGCCGGGTTTTTCAGCATTTTCGTCAATACCCTGATGCTGACCGGGCCGATGTTCATGCTGCAGGTCTATGACCGGGTGCTGGGCAGCCGCTCCGAGGAAACGCTGGCGGCGCTCTTTGGTCTGATGGCGTTCCTGTTCCTGATGATGGGGGTGCTGGACTGGGCCCGCGGTCGGATCCTGACCCGGGTCGGCGCCCGGTTCCAGAGCCATCTCGACCGGCGGGTCTTTTCCGCCATCCTCAAGAAATCGGCCCTGGGCCAGCCGAACCGCGAGACGGAAAACCAGCTCAAGGATCTCGAATCCGTGCAACGGTTCTTCGGCTCGAACGTGTTCGGCGCGATGCTGGATCTGCCCTGGACGCCCCTGTTTCTGGTCGGCATCATGGTGTTTCACCCCTTCTTGGGGGCGCTGGCGGTCATCGGCGGCAGCATTTCCATTGTCCTTACCATCCTCAACCAGATCCTGACCAAAAACCCGGTCGTGATCGCCACGGCGGCCGGCTACAGGGCCGATCGCTATGCCGAGCACCTGCAGAACGAGGCCGAGACCATCCGCAGTCTCGGCATGCAGGAGACGTCCTTCAACCGTTGGCACCGGATTCACCGGAACGCCCTGAAGCAGGCCGTGCGTGCCAATGATCTCAGCGGCAGCTTCCTGATCGGCACCAAGACCTTCCGCCTGTTCCTGCAATCGGCGATGCTGGGCGTCGGCGCCTATGTGGTGCTCAAGGGCGAGGCGTCACCGGGGGTGATGATCGCCTCGTCGATCCTGCTGGGGCGTGCTCTGGCCCCGGTCGATCTGGTGGTCGGGCAATGGTCGATGGTGCAGCGGGCACGGCGCGGCTGGGAAAAGCAGGTCGAGCTGCTGGCCGATGTGCCCCCGGACGAAACCCGGATCGACCTGCCGCGGCCCAAGGCGCATCTGGAGGTCGAACAGCTGACCGTGGTGCCGCCGGGGGCGCGGCAGGCCTCGCTGCGGCTCTTGAATTTCGAGGTCAAGCCGGGCCAGGCGGTGGGCGTGGTCGGACCCAGCGG
>RFIO01000246.1 GCA_003695205.1 Deltaproteobacteria bacterium | reverse complement strand
TGTCGGCACCGAAAGGGGCCTGGAGGCCAGGGTGCTGCCGGAACTGAATCTGCCGCTGGAGACCATCGATATCAGCGGGCTGGTCGGCAAGGGGGCAGGGGAGAAGCTGTCGCTGGTACCCAAGCTCATTCGCAGCCTGCGCCAGTCGTCGGCGATCCTCGACCGTTTCCGTCCTGACCTGGTGGTCGGTGTCGGCGGCTATGCCAGCGGCCCGGCGCTGTTGGCCGCGAAAAGCAAACGACTGCCGGTGGTTATCCACGAGCAGAACGCCCGCCCGGGTCTGACCAACCGGCTGCTGGGCAAGCTGGCCGACCGCATCTGCCTGACCTACCCGGAAAGCGGTGACTGGTTCGGCCGCCGGACCGTGGTCACCGGCAATCCGGTGCGCAACGAGCTGACCCGGCACCTGCCCATGCCCGAAGGTGATCCCGTGCTGCTGGTCTTCGGCGGCAGCCGCGGCGCCCGGGCCCTGAACGAAGGGAGGCTGGCTGCCCTCGAGCACATGCGGGACTGGAAGCAGAGGCTCACCATCGTTCACCAGACCGGTACGGACGACGTCGAGCGGGTGCGCGCCGGATACCACGAGGCCGGATGGCGGAATGTGGAGGTCGTTCCCTTCATCAGCGACATGGCCGCGGCCTACGCCCGGGCTCACCTGGTCCTCTGCCGCGCCGGCGCGACCACCATTGCCGAACTGACCGCCTGCGGCCGTCCGGCCCTGCTGGTCCCCTATCCGTATGCTGCGGCCGACCACCAGACCGTCAACGCCCGGGCCCTGGCCGAACGGGGCGCCGCCCTGATGCTGCCCCAGTCGGAAATGAACGCCGGGCGGCTGGCATCACTGCTGACGGGACTGCTTGGGGACCGCCAGCGTCTGCTCGACATGGCCGGCGCCGCCCACGCCCTCGGGTGTCCCGACGCGGCCGACCGGATTCTGGACGAATGCCGGACCCTGGTCCGGAAAGGATAATCGCTATGTACGGCAAGATTCGCCACATACACTTCGTCGGCATCGGCGGCATCGGCATGAGCGGCATCGCCGAGGTGCTGCTCAACCTCGGCTACCAGGTTTCCGGTTCCGACCTGCGCCCGAGTGAAACGACCCGCCGGCTCGAGGCCCTGGGCGGCCGTATCGCCTTCGGTCACGACCCGGCCAACCTCGGCGAGGCCGACGTGGTCGTCACCTCAACCGCCGTCAGGGGCGATAATGTCGAGGTGGTCGAGGCCCAGCGACGCCACATTCCGGTGATTCCGCGGGCCGAAATGCTCGCCGAGCTGATGCGCATGAAGTACGGCGTCGCGGTGGCCGGCACCCACGGCAAGACAACCACAACCAGCATGGTGGCCACCATCCTGGTGCGCGGCGGGCTCGATCCGACCGCGGTCATCGGCGGTCGCCTCGATGCCTTCGGTTCCAATGCCAAGCTGGGGCAGGGCAAGTTCCTGGTCGCCGAGGCGGACGAATCGGACGGCTCCTTCCTGCACCTGAGCCCGACCATCGCCGTGGTGACCAACATCGACGCCGACCATCTCGACTTTTACAGCGGCATGGATGAAATCCGAACCACCTTTGTCGATTTCATCAACAAGGTTCCCTTCTACGGGTTGGCGGTTCTCTGCCTCGACGATCCCGGGGTGCAGGAGATACTGCCGCTGGTGAAGAAAAGGTGCCTCACCTACGGGCTGGCGCCGCAGGCGGACCTGTACGCCACCGATATCGACTATCGCGAAACCTCGACCCGTTTCAGGGTGCATGACCGCAACGGCGAGCTGGGTTCCATCCGGCTGGAGATGCCCGGGCGCCACAATGTACTCAACGCCCTGGCGGCCATCGCCGTCGGGTTGGAGCTCGGGCTCGATTTTTCGGCCATCGCCAAAGGCTT
>RFIO01000032.1 GCA_003695205.1 Deltaproteobacteria bacterium | reverse complement strand
ATGGATAATAAGCAGTTTCAGTAATCTCTGGGTGATTCTGGGGGGTGCTACATCATAAGTTTCACTCCAAAAGTCAAATGCCAGCAAGTTTCAGTAATCTCTGGGTGATTCTGGGGGGTGCTACATAATCTTTGCATTCATAAGCTACATATGAACGTCGGTTTCAGTAATCTCTGGGTGATTCTGGGGGGTGCTACCTTGATATGGAAATGGTGGCAACTGAACTCGCACAAGTTTCAGTAATCTCTGGGTGATTCTGGGGGGTGCTACGATTTGACGGTCAGTAATTTCCATTATTATGATGTGTTTCAGTAATCTCTGGGTGATTCTGGGGGGTGCTACTTTTACTCTTTAGGGCAAACAATCCGTTTCCGCATTTGTTTCAGTAATCTCTGGGTGATTCTGGGGGGTGCTACATAGAATAAAAAAATGAGGGATTGAGTAACGCTAAAGTTTCAGTAATCTCTGGGTGATTCTGGGGGGTGCTACCTGACGGATACGCTGTCCTCATGGCAAGCCCTAACGTTGTTTCAGTAATCTCTGGGTGATTCTGGGGGGTGCTACATGACTACGTATCCAAAAGATATGAAGAAAAGATAAGGTTTCAGTAATCTCTGGGTGATTCTGGGGGGTGCTACCCCAACGCAACCATGCCCGCAACCGCCAGAACGAACAAGGTTTCAGTAATCTCTGGGTGATTCTGGGGGGTGCTACCTGTTCTCAAGCTCGGCCGTGATGCGTTCCAACTTAGTTTCAGTAATCTCTGGGTGATTCTGGGGGGTGCTACATTTGAGATTTACAAGGCAAACACAGAATGGTTACAGTTTCAGTAATCTCTGGGTGATTCTGGGGGGTGCTACCGGCTAATGAGTAATGTTTAATTGTCAAAACAAAAAGTTTCAGTAATCTCTGGGTGATTCTGGGGGGTGCTACCAGTTCCACTCTCTCCCCAGCCTGCCACCCGGCGAGGTTTCAGTAATCTCTGGGTGATTCTGGGGGGTGCTACGTAATTCGTTAGGCAATGGTTCGTTGGTACTGCCGTGTTTCAGTAATCTCTGGGTGATTCTGGGGGGTGCTACCCCGCATTCAGGGACAATACAACGGGCACTGGATAGTGTTTCAGTAATCTCTGGGTGATTCTGGGGGGTGCTACTAAATTTTCAGCCCCTCCTCGTGTACCTTCTTCATCTGTTTCAGTAATCTCTGGGTGATTCTGGGGGGTGCTACCCGTCAAATCAAGATAATCATCTGATGGAT
>RFIO01000031.1 GCA_003695205.1 Deltaproteobacteria bacterium | reverse complement strand
GTATTGGGGATATACCTGCGGAGCGGGTCGGGGAGTCGGCAAGGTCCCTGATAGAGGCCAGACAAAAGGTGAAATCGTGACAGTTATGCTTTGGACTATTCTATCGGCAGCCTTCATCCTTGGCGCCTGCATCGGTTCCTTCCTCAATGTCTGTATTTACCGCATTCCCGCCGGTGAATCGGTCGTCAAGCCCCGGTCCCGCTGTCCGGTCTGCGGCAAGACGATAGCCTGGTACGAGAATATTCCGATCCTGAGCTGGCTGCTGCTGCGGGCGCGCTGCAGTGGCTGCGGGGTGTCCATATCCTGGCGCTACCCCCTGGTCGAGTTTTTGACAGGAACACTCTTTGTCGAGGTGCTCTGGACCTTCGGGTTTGGTTGGGGTACGCCGGTCTATTGGGTCTTTGTTGCCATGCTGGTTGCTATCACCTTTATCGACCTGGACCACCAGATCATCCCGGATGTCATCAGCCTGCCGGGCATCGTCATCGGTTTCGCTGCCTCCTTCCTGCTCCCCTGGGTTGGCTGGCTCGATTCCCTGATCGGCATCCTGGTCGGTGGCGGCAGTCTGCTGGCCATCGCTTTCGGCTACCAGTTGGTTACCGGCAAGGAGGGAATGGGCGGCGGCGATATCAAGTTGCTTGCCATGATCGGCGCCTTTCTCGGCTGGCAGGCTATCCTTCCAGTGGTGTTGTTTGCTTCCCTGTCGGGCACACTGGTCGGAGTCCCGCTTATGCTTGCCAAAGGTGAGGGTGGCAAACTGGCCCTGCCGTTCGGCCCCTTTCTTGCCCTGGGCACCCTTGTACAACTCTTCTGGGGCCGTGAAATTTTTCGCTGGTACCTCTCCTTTTTCGTATCCTGATTGTTTCCGACTCCCTCCTTTTGCACAACATCTGGGGGAGCTGTGTGCCGCCCTTAACATTATCTAGAGGTTGGTATTTATTTATTTAATTCGGTTGACATGATACTCAAAATACATATAATTAGGCTAAATTTCCCTTTTATTTATCATCAGCCGGAAGCTTTACTATGAGCCAGAATCGGGTAAAAGAGATTCGAGAGGCCCAGTTGATGAGCAAGGCGGAGCTGGCCCGCAAGGCGGGTGTTTCCCCCTTGACCATTGACCGGATCGAAAAGGGCGCGGCGTGTCGCGTGGCGACCAAGCGCAAAATCATTCTTGCGCTCGGTTATGACCTTGCCCGCAAGGACGAGGTTTTCCCCGAGTAGGTTTGGTATGTCGCTTGCTTTAACTTCCGAAAGTTTATCGAGTCAACCCTTCGCCGGTCGGGATTGGGGAGTCTTATGCTAGGGAAGAAAAAAGAACTGGTAGGAATTGACATCGGCACCAGCTCGGTCAAGCTGGTCCAGCTGCGCGCGGTCAAGGGGGGGTATCAGCTGGTCAACCTCGGTCTTCTGCCGCTGCCGCCCGAAGCCATTGTCGACAACGCCATCATGGATTCAGGCGTCATTGTCGATGCCATCCGCAATCTGGTGGAAAGCCACAAGATCAAGACAAAAAATGTCGCCGCCTCGGTTTCCGGCCACTCGGTCATCATCCGCAAGATTCAGCTGCCGATCATGACCGAGGACGAAATGGAGGCCTCCATTCAGTGGGAGGCTGAACAGTACATCCCCTTTGAGATCAGCGAGGTCAACCTCGACTTCCAGATTCTCGGGCAGGATGCCAAAGACCCCTCACAGATGAATGTCATCCTGGTGGCGGCCAAAAAAGACTTCGTCAACGATTATGTCGCCCTGTTCCAGGAGTGCGGACTTGTTCCGCTTGTCATGGATATCGACTGCTTTGCCCTGGAGACCGCCTTCGAGGCCAATTACGGTGAGGACGAAGAGGATATTGTCGGGCTGGTGAACATTGGTGCCAGTGCCATAAATATCAACGTCCTCAAAGAAGGGGTTTCGGTCTTTACGCGCGATGTGCAGGTCGGCGGCAACAGCTTCAATGAGGAGTTGCAGAAACGCCTCGGTCTGGCCAGCGAGGATGCCGAAAAGGCGAAGCTGGGCGCCGAACTTCCCGATGTCGACCGGGCAAGCATCGAAGAGGTCCTGTTTGACGCCCAGGCCAACCTGGTGCAGGAAATACAGCGGTCTCTCGACTTCTTCTCGGCGACATCGGCAGATGAGAAGGTTCAGAAGGTCTATATTTCGGGTGGGGTGTCGAAGGCCCCAGGCATTCGGGCTGCCATAGAGGAGCGGCTCGGAATACCGGTTGACCTGCTCAATCCCTTCAAGCATATCAGCGTTTCCGAGAAAGAATTTGACCCTGAATATATCGAGGCGGTGGCGCCACTCTTCACGGTTGCCGTCGGACTCGGGATGAGGAGGCTGGGCGACAAATGATACGCATCAATCTTTTGCCCGTCCGGGCTGTCCAGAAAAAAGAGCAGTTGCGCAGCCAGGTTGTCATCCTTGTCCTGAGCGTGGTTCTTGTCGGAGCGGCCTGTGCCGCCCTGTACATGTCCATGGATGACAAGATCAGCAGTGTTCGGGCTGATATCGCCCGGAAAAACCGCAAGATTGCCGAACTGCGCAAGACTATTGGCGAGGTTGGTCGGGTCAAGAAGCTGCAGGAGGAACTTCGCGGCAAGATCGAGGTCCTGCAGACCCTGAAGAAGAACCGCAGCGGCCCGGTACATCTGCTTGACGAACTCAATCGCAGCCTGCCGCCCAAACTCTGGCTGACCAACTTCCAGGAAAAGGGCGACAACGTGCAGATTTCAGGTGTTGGTCTGAACGAGGAAACGGTCGCGGCCTTCATGCGCAATCTGGAAAAGTCCGTCTACTTCAGTAACGTCCAGCTGCGGGTGACCGAACAGATGGCCAAGGAAGGGCTCAAGTTGCAGCGTTTCGACCTGTCGGCCCGAAAAGCGCGGCCAAAAAGCCAAGGATAACCGGGGAGTCCAGTTATGAATCCAGCGGTTGAAAAAATCGTAAAGCTCCCGGCCTACCAGCGCGCTCTGCTGTTGCTGCTGCTGCTGGGGGTGATAGTTGGTGCTTTTGTCTGGTTTGTCTTTCTGCCGCAGCAGGAGGAATTGAAGCGTCTGCAGGCGGAGAGCCAGCGTCTTCAGGTCAAACTGCAGCAGGACCAGCGGATTGCCAACAACCTTCCCAAGTTCAAGGCGGAGTATGAGCGACTCAAGAAACGTCTTGAGGAGGCTTTGACCGAACTGCCCAACAAGCAGGAAATCCCCTCATTGCTGACAAGCATCGCGTCAGTGGCCAAGGACAACGGGCTCGACGTTGTGCGTTTTCGGCCTGGCAACGAAGTCGGCAAGGGATTTTATGCCGAGGTGCCGGTGTCGCTCAGGCTGATGGGGACCTATCACCAGGTTGCCCTGTTTTCCTACGCAATTTCCAGGTTGCCGCGCATTGTCAATCTCAACAATCTGACTCTCAAACCGAAGAACTCGAAGGGGAGCAGGGCGGTTCTGGATATTACTTGCAATGCGGTTACGTTCCGGTTTGTTGAGAACGTTCCCAAGGGCAAGGGGAAGAAGAAATGAGACGGGTCATGAAACGATTGGTGCTGTGTGGTGTCGTTTTCCTGTTTCTGCTGACCCTGGTCGGCTGCCAGGAGGACGCGCCTGCGCCCGCACCTGTTCCCAAAGCCAGACCAAAACCAAAAGCGAAGGTTGTGGCCAAGGCGCAGGCGGCGGCGCCCAAAAAAGAGGTTGCGGAATATGTCTATTCCCCTTCCGGCATGCGGGATCCTTTTGTGCCCTTGCTGCAGGTCCGCACTCCGGTCAAGGGTGAAAAGGCCGTTCCCCTGACGCCGCTGCAGAAGTTCGATCTGGCTCAATTCAGGATTCTCGGCATCATCGTCGGCAAAGGCGAACCGACCGCCATGGTTGCCGAGCCGGGCGGAAAATCCTACATCGTTCGCAAGGGTACGAAAATAGGCAAGAACAACGGCGTGATTACAAAAATCACCGCGGACGGTATCTATGTTCAGGAGAAATACTTCGATTTTTCCGGGGCGGTGCGCGTCAACGAACAGGTCATCAAGCTACCGCCGCGCAGGGGAGTCTAGGATGAACCGGCTAGCACGGAAAATACTCAGGTCAGGGGGTCAGGACATGCGTTTGAAATCCATTTTCGCACTCGTGGCGGCTTCAGTGCTCCTGTTGGGCCAGGCAGCGTTCGCCAAGCAGGAGAACAGCCTTCTGGCCATCGGGATGGATGCCAAGGCCAGTCAGCCGACGGTGGTGATCGAGACCGAAAAGCCCGTCGGTTACAGCTACACGGTTTACGACTCCTTCGACCCGGTCCGGGTTGTCGTCGACTTTCCCGGCATGGATGTCGCCAGGGTTAAACCCGAGGTGACCTTCGACAGCGCCGTCGTCAAGGGGGCCAGGGTGTCCTCCTTTGACCTGGAAAGCGGCAAACTCGGGCGCGTTGAACTGATGCTCGCCAAGAGCACCGAATACGACGTCAAGCAGTCGAACGGAAAGTTTCAGGTCGTTTTCAAGGGTGCCCAGACCTCATCCATCGGCCAGAAACTGACCGGATCGCTGGCAGAGCAGAAGCCCGCTGTTGCCAGGCCCGCTTCGAAGCCTGCCTCAACGCCTTCCAGGGTTGCCGAACAGGCCGCTCCCAAAGCAGCGACTGTTGAAAAGGCGCCTCAGGCCACCGTCGCCAAGGCTGTCCCCGCGGTGACCGGTGGCAAGGTCAGTTTCGCCGGAGTCGAGGGCGCCAGGGCCGAGTTTGTTGCTCCCGGCATGGCCCGTTATCAATACTTCCGCCTGGCGGGCCCACCGCGGCTGGTGGTTGATATCTACGGCGTCAAGCCCGCCTTCTCCCAGCGGAGTTTTTCCGCTGCCGACGGTTTCAGCCGCCTGCGGGTCGGCGTTTACAAGGACAAGACCCGGTTCGTTTTCGATGCTGAAAACGGTGGGTTCCCTGCCTATGACGTCAGCCGGGCAGGCGACAGTGTCATTGTCGACTGGAGTGGTGCTGCCGTCGCCAAATCTGTCGCGAAGGAAACGGCCCCCGGGGTGCAGGCCAAACCGGCCCCGCGAGCCAAAGCCAGGCCTGCGGTCAAGAACGCCCCCGTGGCCGTTGAGGCTCTTGATTTCGACAGCGACAACGGCAAGTCGACCTTTGTCGTCACTCTGTCCGGTCCGGGTCAGCTGATTCCGGCCGTGCAGGACGGCGACCTTGTCCGCTTCGGAGTCGCCAATGCCAGCATCAGCCGCAGTCTGCGGCGGGTGGTCGATACCTCCTCCTTCCCGTCGGCAGTCAAGCTGATCACCCCCTATATCGTGCAGAACAAAGGCGTGCAGGAAGTCCGCTTCACCGCCGAACTGAAAGGACCTGTGTCCTACAGGGTGAAACAGGATGGCAACCGGATCGTCTTCACCACCGACGATGGTGCCTTCGCCGAATTTGCTCCGCCCGCTACCGAAAAGGTTGCCGTTGAGGTCGAGCCGACAGAGCCGGCCAGTCCGTCTGCCGGTATGGCCGAAACCATCGAAGCCGTCATCCCTGAGCAGGGTCAGGCTGCCGAAGCAGCCCAGGCCGAACTGACCGAGCAGGGAACCCTGCGCCTCGAACAGGAAAAACCGAAATACACCGGCGAGAAGATCACCCTCATCTTCGACAACGCCGACATCCGGCAGATCATGCAACTGATCGCCGACGTATCCGGTCTCAACATCATCGCCAGTGATGAGGTCAAAGGCACCATCACTCTCAGGCTGATCGATGTTCCCTGGGATCAGGCCCTCGATCTGATCATGGACATCAAGGACCTCGGTATGCTGCGTGACGGCAATGTTGCCCGCATCCTGCCGAGGGCCCGCATCCGTTCCATGGAAGAAGCCAAGCTGACCGCCAAACGCACCAAGGAGAAGCTGGAAGACCTGGTGACCGAGGTGATCATGGTCAGCCATACCGACCTTGGCAACGTTGCCGGCCCGGCCGGTGAACTGCTGACCGAGCGCGGCAAGATTACCGAAGATGCGCGCAACAAGCAGATCATTGTCACCGATGTGCCTTCGGCCATCGAAAAAATCCGCCAGCTGGTGAAGATTCTCGATACTCCCGAGCGCCAGGTCCTTATCGAATCGCGCATCGTCGAGGCCAACTCCAACTTCGCCCGGGATGTCGGTGTCAAATGGGGATATTCCTACGATCAGCAGCGCAATGGTGCCAGTGGGCGAAAATTTGCCGCCCTGGATAACGCCAGTGCCGGTCTTGGCGGCAGTTTCGTGATTTCTCCGGGCGCCATTTCCTCCGGATCCTCATCCGGTCTGGGCACCAGCTTTACCTTCGGGCGCCTCGGCATCGACAGCAGTGTGCTCGACCTGCGGATCTCGGCCCTTGAGACTGCCGGCCACGGCAAGGTCGTCAGCCAGCCGCGGATTGCCACCCTCAATGGCGAGGCGGCCATGATCAGCCAGGGCACCAAGATCCCCTACCAGTCGGTCAGCGACGAAGGGACCGAGACCAAGTTTGAAAACGCCGAGCTGAAACTCGAGGTGACGCCGGTGATCAATCCGGACGACACCATAATTCTCGAGATTGTCGCCTCCAACAGCTCGGTCGGCGCCACCGTTCCGACCGGTGTCGGCGACGCTATCGCCATTGATGAGAAAAAGGCCGAGACCAAGGTCCTTGTCCGGGACGGTGAAACAACGGTCATCGGCGGTATCTTCGTTGAAGACGATCGCTACAGCGAGTCGGGTGTGCCGCTGCTGATGCACATCCCGATCGTCGGCCATCTCTTCAAGTCAACGACCAAGACCAACGAAAGACGCGAATTGCTTATCTTCATCACTCCGCGCATCCTCCAGTAGCAAGCGGCGCGGATAAGACCAGGGGAAAGGGCAGGGGAACCTGCCCTTTTCTGTATCCTGAGCGTGACGGGGTTCCAGATGCCCGGTTTTGACAATATCGTCCTGGTGGGATTCATGGGCTGCGGCAAGAGTACGGTCGCGGCCGAGCTGGCCGGCAGGTGCGCCTGGCAGTATGTCGACCTGGACGAGGTCATCGTCAGCCAGGCAGGCAGATCTATTCCGGTCATCTTTGCCGAGGATGGGGAGGATACCTTCCGGAGGCTTGAGACAGAGGCCCTGCGCGGTCTGGTCGGTCGCAGGGGCTTGGTCGTTGCCGCCGGTGGTGGTATTGTCCTTCGCAGGGAGAACTGGAATCTGATGCGGCAACTGGGCCCGGTCGTTTTTCTGCAGACCGACCCAGGCGTTATCCGTTCCCGGTTGCAAGGGCCCAGCGGTCGACCCCTGGCGGACGGGCAGTCCTGGGCGGATATCCTGGCGCACTACCAGCAGCGCCTGCCGTTCTATCGGCAGGCAGATGTGACAGTAGAACTGACGGATGAGTCTCCAGAGGAGATTGCCGGCATCGTTCTGCGGGCAATTGAAAACGGGCTGAACGGGAAAAATGGTTGAACTGAAAGTCGGACTCGGGGATCGCAGCTATCCCATCCTCATAGGTGAAGGCCTGGTCGGCGCGGCCGGCCAGAAGTTGGCGAAGCTCGGTTTTGCCCGTCGTATCGCCGTTGTCAGTAATCCCACGGTCGCCGGACTGTACGCGGATTCTCTCATGACGGATTTGCGCCGCGCCGGTTTCGACCCGGTGCTGCTGACGGTCCCCGATGGAGAGGAATACAAGAATCTCGACAGCTACCAGCTGCTGATGACCGGGCTGATCGAGTCCGGCTTCGACCGCGGCTCCGGGCTTGTCGCCCTTGGCGGAGGTGTAGTCGGTGACCTGACCGGGTTTGTCGCCTCCTCTTTTCTGCGTGGCATTCCCTTTGTTCAGATTCCGACCAGTCTGCTGGCCCAGGTCGACAGTTCGGTGGGGGGCAAGACAGGCGTCAACCATCCCCTCGGGAAAAACCTCATCGGCGCCTTTTACCAGCCAAAGGCGGTTCTGATCGACGTATCCACCCTGAAGACTCTGCCTGCGCGTGAGTTTCACGCCGGCCTGGCCGAAGTCGTCAAGTACGGGGTCATACGTGACCGGGAATTTTTCACCTGGCTCGCTCAACAGCGCGAAAATATCCTGGCTCTTCACTCTGAGGCCCTGGTTCGCATGGTGGAGATATCTTGCCAAACCAAGGCCGATATTGTAGAAAATGACGAAAAAGAAAAGGGTTTGCGCGCCATTCTCAACTTCGGCCACACCTACGGCCACGTGGTCGAAACCCTTTCCGGCTATGGCAAGGTGCGTCATGGCGAGGCGGTTGCCATCGGCATGGTGGTCGCCGCACAGATCGCCCGGCACATGGGATATTGCTCCGATGCCGATGTCGAGGCCCTGAGGTCATTGCTTGTCAGCTTTTCCCTGCCGGTGATCTCTCCGGCCTTCGACCTCGACCGGGTCATGACGGCCATGTACCGTGACAAGAAAGTTCAGGCCGGTCAGTTGCGCCTGGTTCTGAACCGCGGGATCGGCGACTGTTGTATCGAGCCGGTTGACCAACCGCGCGACCTGTTTTCTGCTGTATTGAATCCCTGACCCTGGTTCAGGAGGATCCATGCCCAGCGACACCTCGACCCTGCTTGGCAAAATCGCCGGTTACACCGAAATTCTTGCCAAGGATCCCCGCTCCACCGTTTTCGTCTCCCTCGCCGAGGCCTATCGGAAACTCGGCATGCTCGACGATGCCCTGGAGATTCTCGACAAGGGCACTGCCCACTTGCCGCGTTTCGTCCCCGGATATGTCGCTCGCGGCCGGGTGCTGGCGCAGAAGGACCAGCTCGCCGATGCCGCCATGGCTTTCGAACAGGCTCTTGCCATTGAGGCGGACAATCTTCCGGCCATCAAGGGCCTGGCCAGGGTGCGTTACCGTCAGGGCTACCTGGACAAGGCACGTGCCCTGCTCGAAAAGGGACGCGGCCTCAAGCCTGACGACCCGGTCATCAACAAAATGCTCGCCTCCCTGGGCGCTGGCGCGGCCGATACGGAAGAATCGCCCGAACAGGAGGCTGTTCAGGAGACAGGGCCGCAAAATGAACCCGAGGTCGAATCGGGAGACGAGCAGCCCGCCATTCTGACATCGACCCTGGCGGAGCTTTACGTGCGCCAGGGGTTGCTGCATGATGCCGCCCGGGTCTACCGGGAGATTCTGCGCCGGGAGCCGGACAACCAGAAGGCCCGGCAGCGCCTGGTCGAACTGAAACAGCAGCTCGAATCGCAGGAGCAGGAGGGCGCGGCCACCGCCGCCGCTGCTTCTTCTTCCTCGGCGGCTCCCGAGCCCGTGCCCGCGTCGCCGGTTCCGGAAGTTGACCTGCAGCAGGAGACTCACCCGCGGGCTGAACCGCAGGAAACATCCAAGGAGCAACTCGTTGACATTTACCAGCGCTGGCTGGCTGCCATTGAGCAAAGGAGGGCGCATGTTCGCTGATATCCTCAGGAAGATCGTCGAAGAGACCCGTGGTGGTGCCGGGGCCGTGCTCATGGGCTACGACGGTATTGCCATCGATCAGTATTTTCGCCCGCTCGAAGGGGTCGACCTGCAGCTGGTCGCCGTCGAGTACGCCAACATTCTCAAGGACATCAAGCGCACGGCCGAAATTCTCGACAGCGGCGAAATGGAAGAGGTGACCATCCGCACCGGAGGGTTCCAGGTGCTGATCCGCATCCTCAACGACGACTATTTTGTCGCCCTGACCATTGAGAAGGACGGCAATTTCGGCAAGGGACGCTACCTGCTGATGCGCGAGGCCCCCAGCCTGCGCGCCGAATTGGCCTGAAGCCATGAAAATCCGCGTTATTCACGGACCCAACCTCAACCTGCTCGGTACTCGCGAACCGGAGGTTTACGGCACCCGGACCCTCGCTGATATCGATGCGTCCCTGATCGGACTGGGTGAGGAGTTGGGAGTCCAGGTCGAATCCTTTCAATCCAACCATGAGGGTGAGTTGATCGATGCCGTACAGCAGGCCGCCCGGGACGGGGTTGCCGGCATCATTATCAATCCCGGCGGTTACACGCACACCAGCATAGCCCTGCGTGACGCAATTTCCGGTGTGGGCCTGCCCTGCATCGAAGTCCATCTGTCCAACATTCACGCCCGCGAACCTTTCCGGCAACAGTCGTATATCGCGCCTGTCTGCCTCGGCCAGATCTGCGGTCTGGGCGAAGCCGGCTATGGACTGGCATTGCGGGCCCTGGTCGAACGGATCGGCGTCCGCTGACCAGCGGCTCGCCGGTTTCCTGCCGCTTTTCGTGCCATGCCGCGAAACGAACGGATCACTTTGCTGCGTTCAGTCCTTCAGGCCCATGGCCTCGATGCCTGCCTTCTGCTGTTCCTGCCCAACATCCGCTGGCTGTGCGGTTTTACCGGCACCGACGGCGCCCTGCTCGTCACCGGGGATCAGGTGGTCTTTCTGACCGACAGTCGCTATGCCACCCAGGCCGAGGAGCAGGTCGCGGCAGACCGGATCGTCATCTACCGTCAGAAACTGGATGGCATCGTCGAGACCCTGTCTGACACCGCGGCCCGACGCTGCGGTTTTGAAGCCGCGACCATGACCTGGGGCCAGTGGCAGAAGTTGTCTGAAAAGCTCTCCGACAAGGTTGAGCTGGTCGGGGTCGAGGATGACCTCGCCCGTCTGAGGACGATCAAGTCGCAGGACGAGGTGGCCGGGCTTCGGGCCGTTGCCGCCCTGCACCGCCAGGCTTATGCCGCCATCGAAGAGATGCTGCGCCCAGGCGTCCGCGAAAAGGAGATCGCCTTCGAGCTGGAACTGACCCTGCGCCGGCTCGGCGCCGAAGAAAAATCCTTTGATTACATCGTCGCCTCCGGGGCCCGCGGCGCCATGCCGCACGGTGTTGCCTCCGACAAGTGCCTTCAGGCCGGCGAGCTGGTCACTCTCGATTTTGGCGCCCGCATGAACGGCTGGTGCAGCGACGAAACCGTCACCGTGGCCGTCGGGGAAATCTCTTCGGAATTGCGGCGCATCTATGATATTGTCCTCGCGGCGCACGATGCCGCCATCGCCGCCATCAAGCCGGGCATGTCTCTCAAGGAGCTCGACGCGGTCGCCCGCGACATGATTGTCGAGGCCGGCTACGGCGACTGTTTCGGACACGGACTCGGCCACGGCGTCGGCCTGGAAATCCATGAGTACCCGGCCATATCCCCGCGTGCCGAAGGTCTGGTTGAAGAGGGCATGGTCATAACCGTCGAGCCCGGCATTTACGTTCCGAAGCTTGGCGGTTGCCGTATTGAAGATACAGTTCTGGTGACATCAGACGGGGCGGAGCCCCTGACGGTGCTGCCAAAGTCCTTTAAGCGTTACTGCTGATATTTTCGGGAAAGTCACGGGCCGACTCGGGCCAATGTCCGCGGCCGGAAAAGGAGAAAAGAGGATGGAAATCAAGGATCTCAAGACCCTGATCAAGCTGGTCACCGAAACCGATATTACCGAGTTCGAAATGGAAAACGCCGAGGAGAAGATCCTCATCAAGCGCGGTCCCAGCCAGGAGATCATCCAGGTCCAGGCGCCCCAGGCCCCGGTTGTTGCCGCGCCGGCCGCTGTTGCCGCCCCGGCCCCGGCTGCTGCCGCTCCCGCCGAGGCCGTGGCCGAGGACAAGACCGCCAACGACAAGTACAAGACCATCAACAGCCCCATCGTCGGCACCTTCTATCGCAAACCGAGCCCGGACGCCGATCCCTTCGTCAAGGAAGGGGATGTCGTCGAGTCGGGCCAGACCGTCTGCCTGGTCGAGGCGATGAAGCTGTTCAACGAGATCGAGGCCGAGTTCAAGTGCAAGATCATCGAGGTGCTCAAGGACGATGCCTCTCCCGTCGAATTCGGTGACGCCCTGTTCCTGGTCGAGCCGCTCTGATTCCGTCGAGTCGCGGCAGTTTTTGGTTTCACCCCTAACGACGGAGAGAGGGCATGTTCAACAAGATTCTGATCGCCAATCGCGGGGAGATCGCCCTGCGTATCATTCGGGCGTGCAAGGAACTGGGTATCCAGACGGTCGCGGTCCATTCCGATGTCGATTCCGAGTCCCTGCACGTCAAGCTCGCCGACCAGAGCGTCTGCATCGGTCCGGCCGCTAGCACTGACAGTTACCTCAACAT
>RFIO01000245.1 GCA_003695205.1 Deltaproteobacteria bacterium | reverse complement strand
CCCATGACCTCGACCGGCTGGATGTACATCTCGCTCGGGAACACGGCCCGCATGTTCCGCTGGGCGATGATCGCAACACCGGTCTATGTCCTCAGCTTCCTCATCGGCCTGCCTTACGGCGCCGTCGGCGTTGCGACCTGCTACAGCATCGCCGTGGGCATCCTGTTCGTGCCCTGCTTCCTGATGGCGACGCACAAGACCGCCGTGTCGTTCAAGGATGCCTTCGCCGTGATCTGGCCCCTCTCCCTGGCGGCAGGCACCATCGGCACGATCCTGCATTTCGCTTCGGGCCAGGTCGGCAACTGGCTCGGCCTGTTCCTGACCGGGGTGGCCCTTTTCACCTACCTGGTCGTCGCGCTCGTCCTGATCCTTTCCTGGCCGCCCTATGCAACGCTCAAGGAATACGGCATGAAGGCGCTCAAAATCATCCGGGACCGCATTTTTCGGTCCAAGACAACCGAGTCCAAGATTTGACGATGGCTGACAGCACCGATCATTCCGAGCAGTCCCGGGAACAGGCCGAACACATACTTTCCAACTTCAGGCAGTATTCGAACTATCTGGATCGGGCAGAAGCCCTGTATGAAAGGGGCGCGCTGGCCAGTGCCGCAGTGCAGTGCGCGGTCGCGGCCCACCTGGCGGTCCAGAACCATTGCGGAGTCTTCTGGAGCCCCCGGGCCGAGAAGCTCCTGACGGAAATCGCGAGACGGACGGAAACGCCGGGCCCGAAACATCCCAGGCCCCGGGAATTCAAGCGCATCCTGAACGTCGTCACCAAGGTGGAGGCCGTCGGGGGGCACACCAAGATGCTCTGCCTCTGGGTGGATGCGGATGCCGGGCGCGAGCATACGCTCGTCATGACCGGGCATTCCGGTCCCACGCCGGACAGGGTGACCCAGGCCTTCGAAAGGAGCGGCGGTGGCGTACGGTATCTCAACCGGTCTGCCGGCGACCTGCTGGACCGGGCAAGGCGGTTGCGCCGGATGGCGCAGGACTTCGATCTGGTCGTACTCCATACATATTGCGAGGACGTGGTCCCGTTGCTGGCATTCGGAGACACCGGCTCGGGCAAGTATCCGAACGTCCTGCTGCTGAACCATGCAGACCATCTTTTCTGGTTCGGCCCTGGCGTGACCCATCTCAACATCAATCTCAGGGATGCTGCACAGGACCTGTCGATCGCGCGGCGCGGGATCGCCCCGGAACGAAACATCCTGATGCCGACCATTTCCGAGTCCGTCACGCGCACCCGAAGCCGCGAGGAGGCAAAGCGCGAGCTCGGCATTTCGCCGGACACCGTGCTGATGGTGTCCGTCGCGCGCAGGCTGAAGTACAAGACCCTCAACGGCGTCACCTATGCCGACATACACGCGCCCATCCTGGAGAGGCATCCGGATGTCTCCATGATCGTGGTCGGCGCCGGCGACCAGCCGGAGTGGGAACCGGTTCGCGCAAAGGTCGGAAACCGTCTGCGCACCACGCCCCAGATACCGGATCCGGGGATCTATTTCGAGGCGGCGGACATCTATCTCGATTCCTTTCCCTTCGTCTCGTCCACATCCATGATG
>RFIO01000244.1 GCA_003695205.1 Deltaproteobacteria bacterium | reverse complement strand
TATTACGTCGCTGAAAGAGAACTTGTGCGCCAACCGGTTCAGGACCGTTTTCGGTATCCTGAACGGCACCTGCAACTACATCCTGTCCCGCATGACCCATGAAGGCCAGGAATTCGAAACAGTGCTGAAGGAGGCCCAGCAGGCCGGCTACGCAGAGGCTGACCCGACCTTTGATATCGAAGGTGTCGACACTGCCCACAAGCTGGCGCTGCTGGTTGGCCTCTGTTTCGGCACCACCATTGACTTCGACGCCATTCACACCGAAGGCATCTCGTCCATCACCAGCCAGGATATCCGTTTTGCAGACCAGTTCGGCTATCGCATCAAGCTGCTTGCCATTGGCAAGCTGCACGAGGACGGCACCATCGAGGCGCGGGTCCACCCGACCATGATTCCGAAAAACTACCCCATGGCCGACGTTGACGGAGCCTTTAACGCGGTGCGCGTCGTCGGTGATTTCGTCGGTCCCGTGATGCAGTACGGCCTTGGTGCCGGTATGGATGCCACCGCCAGTGCGGTGGTCGGAGACGTCATGGTCCTGGCGAGGAACCTGATGCTCGGCCGAGGCCACCGTACCCATGGCCTCGGCTGTCACCCCGAAGAACTGGACACGCTTGAAGTCAAGCCAATGGCCGATATCGAAAGTCAGTTCTATCTGCGCTTCACGACCGTGGACCGCCCCGGGGTTCTCGCCGCCATTTCCGGCATCCTCGGCAAGCACGGCATCAGCATCTCCTCCATGGTTCAGCCCGAACGGCACGAGGCCGAAGCTGTTCCCATTGTCATCATGACCCACGAGGCCCGTGAGGCTGATGTTCAGACGGCGCTGGCCGAAATCGACAAGCTCGATATCGTGAGGGAAAAATCGCACCTGATCCGCATTGAGGGACAACTTTAGCCGGTTGCGCCGCCCTGGGACAGGCGCCATCCTGCGAAATAGAACAACATTTTATTTTCTTCTTGCAAAACCGCTGTTCGGCCGGATAGAATCGCCGCAGCTTTCGCCCGCAACACTTTTTCAGGAGGAGATATGAAACGCGTCAGGAACCTTGTCCTTGCCCTTATGGCTCTCAGCCTGCTGGGCTCCAGCGCCTACGGCGCCGGTTTCGCCATCATCGAGCAGAGCGTCTCTGGTCTGGGAGCCGCCTTCTCCGGCGGCGCGGCCGCGGCCACAGATGCCAGCACCGTTTTCTTCAATCCGGCTGGTATCACCCGAATCAAGGGGCAGCAGGTGGTTACCGGCCTGCACTTTATCTATCCGCAGTCTGATTTT
>RFIO01000243.1 GCA_003695205.1 Deltaproteobacteria bacterium | reverse complement strand
CTGCGCGAGAACCGACTATTTCTCCAGCAGAAAGACTTCGGAGATAAAGGAATCAAGCCCGCGCTTGCGCAGGCCGGGATGCTCGTCGATGGTCTCGCGCCGTTCCAGCAGCTCGATGCGCCAGTTGCCGGCATACAGGCGCTCGACCTCGTCGGCAGTTACGGAAAAGGGCGGGCCATCCATCTGCCCTTCGGGGTAGCTGTTGGCCACCAGCAGCATGCGCGCCGGCCCCGGGAAAAGGGCATCCAGGTGCGCGGCGTAGCGTCGGCGCATGTCGGACGGGAAAGCGACCAGGGCGGCGCGATCGTAGATCAGCCGGGCACCATCGAGGTGGCGGCGCGACAGGGCGAAAAAGTCTCCCTGGTAGATGCGCAGGCCATCCACCCGGTACTGATTAAAGGCGTCGACCGCGGACGTTTGCGGCGTCAGGCCGTTCTCCTGAAAAAAGCTGTCGACCGCAAGGGCGGACAGTTCAACCCCGACGACCTCGCGCCCCTGCCCGGCCAGCCAGGCCAAATCGAGGCTCTTGCCGCACAGGGGCACGAAGACCGGTCCCCCCATCCCTTCGGCCAGGTGCGGCCAATAACGCACCAACGCCGGATGTTCGCTTGCGCGGTGAAAACCGATGTCGTTCTGTTGCCAGATCTGCTGCCAGAATTCCGGTTCCATGATTCTTTTGTCGTCCTTTTGCGTTCCAGCGGTGTCAAAGGGTGTCAGTCGATCGTCATCCGCCAGGGAAACAATGGCCTAACCGTCCAAAAAAACAGCCCTGATTCGCGTGGCCCGCAGATTGCAAACCTGACAGGTCCCGAAACTCAAAATCAACCAACGGAGGTCCATCCATGCGCAATCTGCTTGCAGTCGTAGCGGCCCTGCTGCTGGCCGCGTCCCCGGCTGTCGCCGACGAAATGGTGGCTGTCAAGGCAGGCTACCTGATGCTCACCCCGGAGGGCAAGGTCGCCGTCGACCAGCTCTCCATCAATGACCAGATCGACCTGGAAACAGATCTCGGTTTCGACGACAGTGAAAACTACTTCGTCGAGGCGGCTGTGCAGTTCGGCGATTTCCGCTTCGGACTCGCCTATGTCCCCCTGGAATTCGAAGGGACCGGCGTGCTGACCCGCAGCATCAACTTCAACGGCCAGACCTTCGATGCCAACGCCGCAACCACCAGCGATGTTACCATCGACCTGCTCGACGCCGGGCTGACCTGGTACCTGGTCAATGTCGACGATCTGCCGGTCCGGGTACAGGTCGGACCCGAGCTGTCGGTCAAGGTGGTGCAGGCCGAAGCAACCCTGCGCGGCGAGGTGGGCGGCCTGGCGACCACCGAGACCGAGTCGGTCGACGCGCCGGTGCCGACCATCGGCGCCCGGGCCCGTATCGGCCTGTCCGACCTGCTGTCGGTCTCCGGCCGGGTCGGCTACCTTGAGTATGACGACAACAGCTTCCTCGACGCCGACGCCCAGGTCGAATTCTCGCCCATTCCAATGGTCGGCATCTTCGGCGGTTATCGCTATCTCGACGTCGACGTCGACGAGCAGGGCGTCTTCATCGACGCCACCTTCAGCGGGCCCTATGCCGGCGCTTTCGTCCGCTTCTGATCAGCCACTTGCCGCATCGACATCCAAGCCCTCTCCGATCCCCCGGAGAGGGCTTTTTCCTTGCCAGCCACAGCGGCGACGATCCCCTCGCTTAAAAATCGCATTTGCCTATATGTCAAATCTATCTTTTTAATAAAACGCTGGACATTCACCCAGGCGCGGGACTATCCTTGCCAGCCGAAATCGACTGGAGGTTAAAGCCATGCGTCATCTGCTGCTCGTGCTCGTTCTGGCACTGCTGCTGCCCCTGAGTGCCTGGGG
>RFIO01000242.1 GCA_003695205.1 Deltaproteobacteria bacterium | reverse complement strand
TTTACCTATCTCCTGTAACTAGCATCCGCCACGCGGAAGAAATTACTTCTTGCGCCGCCGCACGATGAAGCGGTCGGAACGCTTGTTGGTCCTGGTCTTGTAGCCCTTGGTCGGCACACCCCACGGGGTAACAGGATGCCGGCCACCGGAACTCTTGCCCTCGCCACCGCCATGCGGGTGGTCGACCGGGTTCATGGCGACGCCGCGCGACTGCGGACGGCGACCCAGCCAGCGGGCACGACCGGCCTTGCCGAGCTTGACGTTCTCATGGTCAAGGTTGCCGACCTGGCCGACAGTGGCAAAACAGTCCTGCAGCACCAGCCGAACCTCGCCGGAGGGCAGGCGCAACTGGGCGTACTTGCCTTCCTTGGCGGCAATCATGGCATAGGCTCCGGCGCTGCGGGCCAGCTGCCCGCCCTTGCCGATTTTCAGCTCGACGTTGTGCACCCAGGTGCCCAGCGGAATGGAGCGAATCGGCATGGCATTGCCCGGCTTGATATCGGCGCGTTCGTCGGCAACAACCTCCTGCCCGACCTGGATACCGTTGGGGGCGAGGATATAGCGCTTCTCACCATCAACGTAGGTCAGCAGGGCAATGCGCGCACTGCGATTCGGGTCGTATTCGACGCTGGTGACCCTGGCGGGGATACCGCGCTTGTCACGCTTGAAATCGATAATGCGGTACTTGCGCTTGTGACCGCCACCGGTATGGCGCTTGGTAATGCGGCCCTTGTTGTTTCGCCCGCCAGTGCTCTTGAGAGGCGCCAGCAGCGATTTTTCCGGAGTGGACCGGGTGATTTCGTCGAAGTTGGCCGAGGTCATGTGCCGGCGGCCAGGCGAAGTCGGTTTATATTTCTTGATGCCCATTTTCAGCAACTCCCTTTCAACCCGTCCAGACCGTTAAACGCCAAACAGATCGATTTCATTGCCCTCTGCGAGGGTCACGTAGGCCTTTTTCCAGTTGCTGCGCTTGCCGAAAGTACGACCGAAGCGCTTGACCTTCCCGGCCACCAGCACGGTGTTGACGTTTTCGACCTTGACGTCGAAGGCCTTTTCCACCGCCTGCTTGATCTCGACCTTGTTGGCATCCCGGGCGACTTCGAAGGCGACAGTGTTGCCACCTTCCCTGATCATGCTGGTCTTCTCGGTGATCAGGGGGCGCTTGAGAATCTGATGAACCGGTTTCATGATGCCAGTGCTCCTTCCAGCTGGTTCACAGCACCCTCGGTGAGAACCAGGTTGGGGTACTTCATGATGTCATAGACGTTGACGCCCTCGGCGCGCAAAACCTTGACCCCGGGAATGTTGCGGGCCGACAGCTCGACCGTCGGATCAGCATCCTCGATCACCACCAGGGCTCCTGAAAGCTCGAACCGCTTCATGAACTCGGCAAACCCCTTGGTGCTGATCTTCTCCAGCGTCAGGGCGTTGACAACGGTCAGCTTCTCATCCTTGAACCGGGCGGACAGCGCGCTGCGCAGGGCGGCCTTTTTCACCTTCCGGTTGAGTTTGAAACTGTAGTCGCGCGGCACGGGGCCGAAGACGGTGCCGCCACCGACGAATTGGGGAGCACGGACCGTCCCCTGACGGGCATTGCCGGTCCCCTTCTGGCGATAGGGCTTCTTTCCGCCCCCGGCGACTTCACTGCGCCCCTTGGTCTTGGCGGTCCCCTGCCGGCGCTTGGCCAGCTGGTACCGGACCATGTCGTGGATCAGGTAGCCGCGGACGTCGTCGTTGAACACCTTCTCGGCCAGCTCACGCTCGCCAACGGCGTTCTTCTGTACATCGTAAACGGTGATCTTTGCCATCTCTCAAAACCTCACAGCGGATACGTCCAGGCCGTTACTCGCTTGGAACCTTGACACCAGGGCGGATCATCACCAGACCGTTGCGCGGTCCGGGAACGGCGCCCTTGATCAGGAGCAGGTTGTCTTCGGGGCGCACGTCAATGATGGCAAGGTTCTGCACAGTCACGCGCTCATTGCCCATCTGACCGGCCATCTTCTTGCCCTTGAACACGCGGGACGGCCAGGCACTGCAGCCGATGGCACCAGGAGCACGATGAAACTTGGAGCCGTGGCTCATGCGACCGCCACCGAAATTCCAGCGCTTGATAACACCCTGAAAACCTTTACCCTTGCTGGTGCCGGTCACGTCAACGACATCGCCGATCTGGAACAGATCGCCGCAACGAACCTCATCGCCGACATTGATGGCGTCAGCATCCTTGAGACCGACCTCACGCTTGAAGGCGAAGGCCCCCTTGCCGGCCTGCCTGAAGTGGCCCATTTCAGGCTTGCTGACGCGGTGCGCCGGCTTCGGTTCGAAGCCAAGCTGCACGGCGTTATACCCATCGGTATCCGCGGTTTTCTTCTGCAGGACGACACACGGGCCGGCCTGAACCACGGTCACGGGCACCAGCCGCCCATCGGCGGTATAGATCTGGCTCATGCCCAGTTTTTTACCCAAAATTCCCTGAATCATTGTCATCACCCCTGATGATGCGGCGAAAACGTACGTTTACAGCTTGATTTCAACATCGACACCGGCAGACAGGTCGAGCTTCATCAGCGCGTCGACGGTTGCCTGGGTCGGTTCGAGAATGTCGATCAGGCGTTTGTGAGTGCGCATCTCGAACTGCTCACGGCTCTTCTTGTCGATATGCGGCCCCCGCAACACGCAGTACTTGTTGATAACGGTGGGCAGGGGAATCGGCCCGGCCACCCGAGCGCCGGTGCGCTTTGCGGTGTCGACAATCTCGCTGACCGACTGGTCGAGCAGCTTGTGGTCGTAGGCCTTCAAACGAATTCTGATTTTCTGGCTCTGCATGGAACCGCTCCTGTTACTCGATAATCTCGCTGACGACGCCGGC
>RFIO01000241.1 GCA_003695205.1 Deltaproteobacteria bacterium | reverse complement strand
TTGGCCTTGTACCCCATGCTTTTGAGGCACATCGCCAGCAGGCCGATAGTCACCTGCTCGCCGGTCGAGACGACGACATCGTACTCGCGTTCATCCGGTATTTCGCAGATTTCCTGGGTCAGTGCGACCAGGCGATTGGTCTCGCCCGCCATGGCGGAAACGATAACCACCACCTGGTTGCCCTCATCAAAGGTTCGCGCGACCCTGCGGGCGACGTTCTGAATCCGCTCGACACTGCCGACCGAGGTGCCGCCGAACTTCTGGACAACCAGAGCCATGATGTGTGAATCCTCCCTGAAGCTCCCCCACACATGGGGAAGAGATCTATTTACGCCGCCGGGAAACCTTGTGAATCGCGTGGCCCTCGGCATCCTCGGCCGCTTCCTTGACCATTTCCGGCAGGGTCGGATGTGAATGAATCACTTCCGCCAGCTGTTCACTGGTCATTCCCGCCGACACGGCAGCCGCCACTTCCGCGATCAGGCTCGAAGCTTCGGCACCGGCAATGACGCCGCCGAACAACCGACCCGATTCGGCATCGGCAACCAGCTTGATACTGCCGGCAACCTCTCCCTCGCAGACAGCCTTGCTGGTCGCCATATAGGCAAAACGGCCGACCTTGACCGCGATGCCCTCTTTTTTGCATTCTTCCTCGGTTCGCCCCACCTGGCTGATCTCCGGCAGGGTAAAGACCGAACTTGGCACGACGCTGTAGTCGGCGGCCACATCCCCGCCGAGGGCGTTTTTGACAGCGATGCCAGCCTGGTAGCTGGCAACGTGGGCCAGCTGGATGCCTCCGGTCACGTCGCCGATGGCGAAAACGCCCTCTACGCTGGTGCGCATGTGGTCATCGACTGTTACCGCTCCGCGTTCATCCAGGGCGACACCAACCGCATCGAGGCCCAATCCTTCGGCATGGGGGCGGCGGCCGATGGCAACCAGCACCTTGGCAACCTCGATTTCGTCTCCGCCCGCGAGCCTGGCGCGCACCATCGAACCGGCCGGCTCCAGCGCCTCGACCGATGTCCCGGTCACCACCTGAACGCCGTCAGCCTTGAAGGTTTTTTCGACCTCGCGAACCGCCTGGCGGTCGATGCCGGTCAGGATGTTGGGCAACGCCTCCACCACGGTCACCCTGCAACCGAAGGTGGAAAAAATACTTGCAAATTCGCAGCCTATCACTCCGCCGCCAATCACCAGCAGGCTTTCGGGAAGCTCCTTGATAGCAAGAATTTCCTTGCTGGTCAAAATATTTTGGCCATCAACGGCAAGGGCCCGGGGCACCACCGGCACCGAACCGCTCGCGATGATGATATTGCGCGCCGCGAGATGCCCGACGACCCCGCCACAGCGGACCTTTATCCGCCCGGGGCCCTCAAGGGAGCCCTGTCCCCTGATCAGGTCGACGCCGTTGCCCTTGAGCAGCTGCTCGATGCCGCCGACGAGCTGATTGACCACCTTGTCCTTGCGCGCGGCGGCCCGGCCGAAATCGAAGGCAACCTTGTCGACCATCACGCCGAAGTCCTCGGCGTGGCGCACCTTTTTCAGCAGCTGGGCGCTGCTGAACAATGCCTTGGTGGGGATGCAACCCCAGTTCAGACATGTCCCGCCCGGCCGCTCCTTTTCAACCAGACAGACTGTCGCGCCGGCCTGGGCGGCCATGATGGCGGCGACATATCCTCCGGGTCCGGCACCTATAACGGCGATATCGTACTGTTTCATGACGTTGTATCCTCCTGTTGCCGACAGCGCTCAAGCCATGCGCGCGCGCGTTCACCCCTTGCCGAAAAAGTCAGCTGCCGCTCGCTGGCCCCGGCTCCCGGAACAATGTCGACACAGACCCCTTCGAGCCGCAACTCGGGAAAGCGTCCACTCCATTCCACCAGGGTCACGCCGCCGCCGTGCAGACACTCCTCAAAGCCAATCTCACCAAGTTCATCGGCCTCGCCAAGGCGATAGAGGTCGAAGTGGTAGAGGGGCAAACGGGCACTGTACTGATTGAGCAGGGTATAACTCGGGCTGGTAACCGGCACATCATCAGGCACCCCGAGTCCCCGGGCCAGCCCCCGGGCGAAACAGGTCTTGCCGGCTCCGAGCTCCCCGTCGAGCAGCAGCACGTCTCCGGGACGGGCACAGCGCCCGAAACGGCGGCCGAGCGCCTCGGTCTGTTCCTCCGACTGACTCAGGCAGGTCAAGGACATGGCCTAAAGGTTCATCGAGCGGATGATATCGAGACGGGCCACAACTCCCTTGACCCTTCTCTCCTCGTCGACCACCGGCACCAGGTGGGCGGCATGATCGACCATCAGGCGGGCCACCTCGGCCACCGGCGTCTCCTCGCGACAGGTGACGGGATCCGGACGGCAGATTTCCCCGACGGTGCGGGCACTCATCTTCTCCAGCTGCTCGCGGAACTTCTTCTCCCCTTCGAGGTAGATGACGGCATCAAACAGGGTAATGACCGTGGGGATGTGCAACGGCTTGTCCTGCTCGATCAGGTCGTTCTGGCTGACCAGTCCGACCAGGCGGCCATCCTCGTCGAGAACGGGCAGGGCATTCTTGTTCAGTTCGACGAAGGTGCGCGCCAGCTCGTCAACCGGGGTCGAGGTGGTGACGCTGTGAACCTCTCGGGTCATGATATCTCCGGCTGTCAGCATAACAGGTCTCCTTTCCGGCGCAGGCGCGCCCAGGCCTCGGGCAGGGCCGAAGCCACATCTCCGGCGACAAAGCCTTCACGGCCGCCTCTTTCCGCCAGCAGGTCACCGGCCAGCCCGTGCAGGTACACCCCAAGTCGGGCCGCGTCGAAGGGCGACATCCCCCTCGCCAGCAGGGCGCCGATCAGGCCGGTCAGGACATCGCCACTGCCGGCCGTCGCCAGAACCGGGCTGCCGCTGCCATTGATCGCAAGGGTCCCATCCGGACCGGCAATCAGGGTCGGGGCGCCCTTGAGCACCAGAACCACCCGTCGGCGGCGGGCGAAATCCCTGGCCAGTTCCAGACCGCGTTCGACAACCTCTTTTACGGACACGCCGCACAGGCGTGCCATTTCTCCCGGGTGCGGAGTCAGCACCGGTGGTACGGGCTGACCGCCGTTCAGGGGGGAGAGATCTTCAGCCAGGGCGTTGAGTCCGTCGGCGTCGATCACCATGGGTAAAGGACAGGAAGCGACCAGACGGCGTACCAGAGCGTCCGATCCCGCGGAACGCC
>RFIO01000240.1 GCA_003695205.1 Deltaproteobacteria bacterium | reverse complement strand
GGTCGGGGCGAGAGGATTTGAACCTCCGACCCCCTGCACCCCATGCAGGTGCGCTACCAGGCTGCGCTACGCCCCGAAAACCAACGGGGCGGATTATGGTTGATACGCCCCGGCTTGTCAAGGTAAAAAGCCGCCCTATTCCCGGGCAACTCGTCTGTAATATCAGAGCTTTCGCCTGTCGATAACCCGCTGGGCCTTGCCTTCGTGCCTGGGAATGGACGTTGGTTCAACCAGCTTGACCCTGGCTCCGACACCAAGGGTGCTGGCCAAACGTTTTTCCACGGCCTCGACAAAGGCTTTCTGTTGCTTCATTTCGTCGAAGAAGATCTTTTCGTTGACCTCGACCTGAACCTCAAGCGTGTCGACATTGTTCACGCGGTCGACAACCAGCAGGTAATGCGGTTCGCAGCCCTCCATCTGGAACAGCACTTCTTCGATCTGGGTCGGAAAGACGTTGACCCCCTTGATGATCAGCATATCGTCGCTGCGCCCCATGGTCTTCTGCATCCGTACCATGGTCCGACCACACTCACAGGTGCCGTAGTCGAGTCGGGTAATGTCGCGGGTCCGGTAACGGACGACCGGAAAGGCTTCCTTGGACAGGCTGGTCAGCACCAGTTCGCCGACCGAGCCCTCCGGAAGAACCTTGCCGGTATCCGGATCTATGATTTCAGCCAGAAAATGATCCTCAAAGATGTGCATGCCGCAGCGGTGCTGGCACTCCCCGGCGACTCCGGGGCCCATGACCTCGGACAGGCCGTAATTGTCGGTGGCGATGATGTCGAGGCGCTCCTCGATCTCCCGGCGCATTTCCTCGCTCCAGGGTTCGGCACCGAACAGGCCGACACGCAGGTCGAAGGATTTGCGGTCGATGCCCGCCCTCTCCTTCCTGTCCGCCATGGTCAGTGCATAGCTCGGAGTGCACACCAGTGCTGAGGACCGGTAGTCCTGCATGATCATCAGCTGCTTGTCGGTGTTGCCGCTCGACATGGGGATGACCGAAGCACCGATACGCTCGGCGCCATAGTGCAGGCCGAAAGCTCCAGTGAAAAGTCCGTAACCGAAGGCGATATGGACAATATCTTCCGGCGTGACACCGGCAGCGGTCATGAACCGGGCAACGAGTTCCGTCCAGGTGTCGAGGTCCTTGCGACTGTAGCCGACCACGGTCGGTTTGCCGGTAGTGCCGCTGCTGCTGTGAATGCGGACTACCTCTCTCAAGGGAACGGCAAACATGCCGTAGGGATAGTTTCGGCGCAGGTCTTCCTTGTCAGTAAAGGGAAGCTTTTCGAGATCATCGAGGCATTTCAGGTCGTCAGGATGAAAGCCGGCTTCCCGAAATTTCTCCTGGTAACAGGGCACGTTGTGATAGACCCGGTCGAGGGTTTCGCGCAATCGATCAAATTGCAACTGGCGCAACTGGTCGCGCCCCATGCACTCATGGACCGGATCCCAGATCCTGATGTCAGGCAAGGTTCCCTCCCCGGCCGAAGGACAGGCCTTGGAAACTGGTTGAACTGTCAGGGCCCAACCTGCTGTCAGGCCGTGAAAATTTTCTCGCTTTTTACGAGGGTGACCCCCGCCTCTGGCAGAGTGGCGATTGCCCGCTGGATATCGTCAAAGCGGAAGATGATAATGGCATTTTCGCCGCTGCGCTCGACGAAGGCGTACATGTACTCGACATTGATACCGGCCTGGTCGAGTTTCTCCAGGATGCTGTTGAGCCCGCTGGGCCGGTCCGGGACTTCGACGGCGATAACTTCGGTCTTGCTGACGGTAAAGCCGTCGGCCTTGAGGACTTCGAGCGCCCGGTCCGGCGTATCGACGATAAGGCGCAAGATACCGAAATCGCTGGTGTCAGCCAACGACAGTGCCCGGATGTTGATGCCGGCGTTGCCGAGTACCCGGGTGACTTCCGCAAGCCGGCCGGTCTTGTTCTCAATGAAGATGGAAATCTGCTGGACCGTCATCTCGCCCTCCTATCCCTTGCGTTTGTCGATGACGCGCACGGCCTTGCCCTCGCTGCGCGCGATGGTCTTGGGCTCTACCAGACGCACCTTGCAGGTGACGCCGAGCAGGTCCTTGATGTCCTTCTGAATTCGACGGGAAAGCCCCTGGAGTTCCTTGATTTCATCGGAGAAGACCTGTTCGTTGACCTCAACCTGGACCTCGAGGGTGTCCAGGCTTTCTTCGCGGTCGACGATCAGCTGATAATGCGGTTCAACCCCTTCGATATTGAACAGGACCGCCTCGATCTGCGACGGGAAAACGTTGACCCCGCGAATAATCAGCATGTCGTCGCTGCGGCCGCTCATCCTCTCCAGGCGCATGTGCGTGCGTCCGCAGATGCACGGTTCCGGAATCAGCCGGGTAATGTCCCGGGTCCGGTAGCGGATCAGCGGGATTCCTTCCTTGGTGATGGTCGTGATAACCAGCTCACCCTTCTCACCAGGGGGCAGAACCTCGCCACTTTCCGGGTCGATAATCTCGGGGATGAAGTGGTCTTCCCAGATATGCAGACCCTTCTGCGCCTCGACACATTCAATCCCGACACCGGGCCCGAGGATTTCCGACAGGCCATAGATGTCGATAGCCTTGATGCCGAGCTTTTCCTCAATCTCTTCGCGCATGGCTTCGCTCCAGGGCTCGGCGCCATGGATGCCGACCCTGAGCTTGAAATCGCGGATATCGAGTCCTTCCTCCCGGGCTGCTTCGGCCAGGAAGAGGCAGTAGGACGGCGTGCAGGTCAGGACAGTGGAGCCAAAGTCCTGCATGATCATGATCTGTTTCTTGGTGTTGCCGCCCGACATGGGGATAACCGAGGCACCGATGCGTTCGGCGCCGTAATGGGCGCCGAGGCCTCCGGTGAAAAGGCCGTAACCGTAGGCGTTGTGGATCACGTCCCCCTTGCCGGCCCCGGCCGCCGCGAAGGATCGGGCCATCAGCTCCGACCAGGTATCGATATCGCGCCGGGTGTAGCCGACTACGGTCGGTTTGCCGGTGGTGCCGGAAGAGGCATGAATACGCACGATCTGCTCCAGCGGCACGGCGAACAGACCGTAGGGGTAGTTGTCGCGCATGTCCTGTTTCAACGTGAACGGCAGGCGCCGCAGGTCGTCAAGGCTGCGAATCTTGTCCGCCGAGACACCTGCGCGGGCAAACGCGTCCCTGTAAAATGGAACTGTCGCCTGAACCCGGGCAACAGTCTGCTGCAGCCGTTTGAGCTGCAATGACTCTATCGCTTCGCGCGGCAGGGTTTCGAATTCGTCGTTCCAGATCATCTCACCCTCTCCCTTCCAGCAATGAAATTCAGTCAGCGCGTCCCAGGGCAAAAGCCCTCAGATTCAGGTCGACATAACGTTCGGGCACCATGTGGCGAATAGCCTGCTCCCAGATTGCAACCGGAATGTTCATCTGCCGGGACAGGGCCCCGAGCATGACCGTGTTGACCGCCCTGTCGCTGCCGGCCTCAAGCGCTTTTGGAATGCCTTCGACGACCAGGGTGTCCGGGAACGTCCGGCGGATTTTGTCCGGCACATCTTCGGGATAGGTCTCCTGGCCGAGGTTGACGCCTGGCGGCATGATTTTGAGGTTGTTGACGACAATCTTCGCCGAAGGCTTCAGCAGGGGAAGGCAACGGTAAGCCTCGAGCAGTTCAAAGGCAAAGAGGATGTCCCCCTCTCCTTCGGGAATAATCGGCGAGTAGACCTTTTTGCCGAAGCGGACATGCGAAACGACACTGCCACCACGCTGGGCCATGCCATGCACCTCGGCCTTCTTGACGTCATAGCCCTGGAGCATCAGCACCTCGGACAGGATTTCACTGGCCAGCAGGGTCCCCTGTCCGCCGACCCCCACCATGTAGATATTGGTCACTGCATCAGTCATTGGTTACTCCAAAGGCTTCGAACTTGCACATCTGCTCGCAGACCTGGCAGCCGACACAGAGCAGGCGGTCTATGCGCGCCTGTCCACGTTCGCCGGCACCTGCATCCCACTGGATGGCCGGGCAGCCGAGCTTGAGGCAGGACTTGCAGCCGACGCACTTGTCGGCATCGACGAAGAGCGGCGGCTTCAGTTCAACCTTGTTGCGCTTCATCAGCATGCAGGGCCGCCGGGCGATGATGACCGAAACGGCGTCGCGCTCCATCTCCTCGGCAATGGTTCTCTGGGTCGCGGCCAGATCGTACGGATCAATGACCCGAACATTCTCGATTCCCAGGGACCGGCACAGCTGCTCGAGATTGACCTGGCTGGTATCATCGCCTCGCAGGTTGTATCCGGAACCGGGGTGGTCCTGGCGGCCGGTCATGGCGGTAATCCGGTTGTCGAGAATAATGACCGTTCCGCGGTTGCCGTTGTAGACCATCTCCAGCAGGCCATTGACGCCGGTATGCAGAAAGGTCGAATCGCCGATGACCGCGACAACCTTTTTCTTCTCCTCCTCCGGCAGCACCCGGACCAGACCGGCGGCATTGCCGATGCTGGCCCCCATGCAGATGCAGGTGTCCATAGCTGACAGAGGCGGCATAAACCCGAGGGTGTAGCAGCCGATATCGCCGGTGACATAGGCCTTGAGCCTGTTGAGTGCCAGAAAAGAGCCGCGGTGCGGGCAGCCGGGGCACATGTTGGGCGGTCGGTTGGGAATATCCTCGTCCGGTTGGCAGGCCGGTTTTTCAGGCGGGCCGATCAGGGCTTCCCGAACCCGCCCCGGGGTCAGCTCCCCGCATACGGACAGCCTTTCCTTGCCGACGACGTCGATCCCCATGGCCCGAACCTGCTCCTCGATGAAGGGATCGAGTTCCTCGATCACGTAAAGGGTATCGAACCGGGAGGCGAAGTCGCGAATCAGCTGTTTTGGCAGTGGGTAAACCATGCCCAGCTTGAGTATGTCCGCTTCGGGGAAGGTTTCGCGGGCGTAGTTGTAGGCGATGCCGGCGGTGATGATGCCGATCCTCCCCTCCCCTTTTTCGACACGGTTGACCGGCTGGCTGCTCCCCCATTCTTCCAGGTCCTTCAGCCGCTTCTCGACCAGTGGATGGCGCTTGCGGGCGTTACCGGGCAACATGACGAATTTTGGGGGATTCTTCTCCAGGGAACCTTCGGCAACGTCCCCGGGAGGCTCGCCAGGTGTTACGACCGATTTGCTGTGGGAGATGCGGGTTGTGGTGCGCAGCATCACCGGAGTGTCGAACTGTTCGCTCACCTCGAAGGCCAGCCGGGTCATCTCCAGGGCTTCCTGGCTGTCAGCCGGCTCGAAGACCGGCAGCTTTGCGGCCCTGGCGTAATGCCGGTTGTCCTGCTCGTTCTGAGACGAGTGCAGTTCCGGGTCATCGGCGCTGACCAGTACCAGACCGCCGCGCACGCCTGTGTAGGAGAGGGTGAACAGCGGGTCGGCTGCGACATTGACGCCGACATGTTTCATGGTGACCAGGGCACGCGCACCTCCGAAGGAGGCGCCGATCCCGACCTCAAGAGCCACCTTCTCATTGGGGGCCCAGGAGGCGTCAATTCCGGGATAGCGAACAATGTTTTCCAGGATTTCCGTACTCGGTGTTCCGGGATAGGCCGAGGCGACGCGAACCCCGGCTTCGTAGGCTCCCCGGGCAATAGCCTCATTGCCCGAGAGGATCTCTTTTTTCATTGATAACCACCTGTAGTTGAAGGGATTGAAACCGAAATCCGAAGATAGACAATATGGGCAGGGCTGTCAATGAAACAAGGTTGCATCAAGCAGCGCACCTTCAAGTACGCCGCCATCGGCCACGGTCAGGTTTTCAAAGCCTGACAGGTCCATCAGCTCAAGCACCAGGTCGAGACCGGGAAGAATCAGGTCTCCCCGGCCCGGCTCCATGCCGGGAATCCGCTCGCGCTCCGCGGTCGACAGCGGTGCCAGCCTGTCCCGAATGAATGCCAGGCTTTTGCGGTCGAGGATTGTACCGTTGATGCGCCCCGGCTCGTAGACCCGCATGCCGAGATGGATCGCGGCCAACGTCGTAACCGTTCCGGCTGCCCCGACAAGCCTGCCCGCGCCATGCAATCTTCTGAGTTCCTCAAGAGCCCGATGGACTTTTGCGCGAACCCGTGGGCGCAGGTCCGGGTCTTCGGCGAGCCGAACGACGCCCAGGGGCAGGCTGAGGGCGTGCCGCATTTCCGGTCCGCGGGCAACGGCCAACTCAAGACTGCCACCGCCAAGATCGAAAAAGAGGCAATCGGTTTTGGGGGACACAAGCGAACTCAGCGCCCCAAGACAACCGAGCCGCGCCTCGGTGCGCCAGTCAAGAATCCGGATACTCACCCCTTCCAGAGACCGGAGCCGGGTTTCGAAGTCTCTGCCGTTGGCGGCGGCACGCACCGCTTCGGTGGCGATGAGCAGAGACCGGTCAATATTCCAGGACGCTGCCTGAAACAGGAGCTCCCGGACTGTTGCCAGGGTAGCCTCCATTCTTTCCGGAGCAAGGCGTCCGCAACAGGCCAGCCCCCGGGCCAGTCGAGTCGTTTTCTGTCGGTAGCAAAGCCGTTCCACCGTACCGTGCCGGACACGGGCCACAAGCATGCGCACGGTGTTCGACCCGATATCGATGACACAGGAAGGGCTGTCAGGCATGGGACTGCAATGAACGGACAATCTTGTAGGCGTGGTCGGCAATCTTCTCAAGGCTTTGAACCGCCTCGATAAACAGCAGACCCGGCAGTACGGCGCATTCACCGGTATTCAGCCGATTGATATGGTTCTGGCGCAAGGTGGCTTCCAGGTCGTCGATCTCCTGCTCGATTTCGGCAAGGCCGGCAAAGTCGGCCTCCCCGTTGCGGTCGAGCTGCTCAAGGACCGTATTGACAAAGGTGCGAACCTTTGTGCCCATTGTATGCAACTCTTCCACGGCAACATCGGAAAACATGATCTTTTCCCTGAGCCGGCGCCTGTGCAGCATCAGCAGGTTGACGCAATGGTCGCCAATTCTCTCAAGGTCGTTGACGACGTTGAGCAGGATCGCTATCTGGCTTGAGGTGCTTTGCGAAACCGAGCGCTGGGACAGGCGCACGAGAAAATCGGTGATGTCGTGCTGCAGCAGATCGAGAATCTCCTCCCGCCGCTGGATGCCATCCGACCTTCTCTCATCGAGATCCTGCTGGTAGCCAACGGTCTCGGCGAGCATTTCGCGGGCAACCTGCCCCATCCTTTTGATTTCCAGTCGGGCTTGCCCCAGGGCGATGGGGGGTGTTTCGAGTACACGGTGATCGATATAGCGAACCTGGATATCGTTGCGGCTCTGGACCCCGGGCAGGATCAGGCAGGTCAGGCGCGCCAGCGGCCCGACAAGTGGCAGGAAGATCAGTGCATTGAGCAGATTGAAAAGAGTGTGGGTGTTGGCAACGTGCCGGGCGATAAAGGGCTTGTCGCCGAGTGCGGCACCATAGAACGCTCCCTGATCGGCGGTGGCGACGACAAAATCCGGGTTGCCCGGGGTAACCCAGTCGACCAGCCAGGTAAAGAATGGAAAAAGCATGAGCATGAAGACCACGCCGATCAGGTTGAACATCAGGTGGGAAAGGGCCGCGCGCCTGGCGTCGACGCCGGCACCGATAGCGGCAATATTGGCCGTCACCGTTGTGCCGATATTCTCTCCGAGAATCAGGGCCACGCTTCCCTGAAAATCGAGCAGCCCGCTGCTCGCCAGCACCAGGGTCAGTCCAATGGTGGCGGTGCTGCTCTGGAGCATTATGGTGACCAGCGCCCCCACCGCAACGGCCAGCAGGCGATTGTCGCCAACCATGGTGAGGAACTGGACGAATTCAGCGCTTCCTTTCACCGGGTCGAAGGCCTGCTTCATCAGCCCGAGACCGAAAAAGACCAGGCCCAGGCCAAGCAGGACCTCACCGTAGTAGGCATATTTGCGATTGCGGCTGACCAGGCTGACGAGTGCGCCGATGCCGATGGCCGGCAGAGCCAGTCCCGTAAGGGGGAAGGCCAGCAATTGGGCGGTCAGCGTCGTGCCGACGTTGACACCGATAATGACCCCAATCGCCTGAACCAGCGTGACCAGGCCGGCGTTCACCAGGCCGACAAGCATAACACTGACGGCGCTCGAGGACTGGACGGCCACGGTCACCAGGGCGCCGACCAGCGCGCCGACAATCCGGTTGCCGGTCAGGGCTGAAAGGATTACGCGCAGTCTGGTGCCGCTGAGCTTCTGCAGCCCGGTCGACAGGATGCGCATGCCGTAAAGGAAGAGGCCGAGCCCGCCCAGCAGGCCGAAGATAAGGCGGTGGTCAAACAGGAGGTCGAGCATGGGCACTCCGGGCGGTCCTGGTTACAAGAACAGGCAGGGGCGGGAACGTCCGGCATCCCCGCCCCTGCTATCTATGATACGTCCCGGAGCCTACTTTTCAACGATGAAGGGGAATCGAAAGTCGGGCTGACCGCCCCCCTGCCCCTCGGGAAGGTAGAGTCGCAGTTCAAAACTTTTTTTGCCGTAAAGGTCGACAACGAAATAGACCAGTCCGGCAATCTTTGCTTCAGGCAGGATGGAATCTTCGGGCAGAGCCTGGGTGAAAATGTCCTGCGGATAGTTCTGGGTGTAGTAGGGACGACTGCTCTGGAAGGTATCATACTGGGCTGTCTTCTCCCGGTCTTCCAGATAGTAGTAGCCTACATAGGGATAGGGAATCAGGTAGTTGGAGTCTTTCTTGACGATCTCCCTGATTTTTTCCGGGCGAATGGGTCGGTACTGCTGGCCCTGGTCGTCAATGAGGACGAAGGACTCAAGCGGGATTTCAAGTTCCCGTCCGGTGCGGTTGTCGATCACCACCCTGAAGGAGGTGATATTGTCGACCATCCGGTAGGGAGCGACTTCAAGATCCTGGACACCGGCCGTCACCACCAGCCCGTTTTTCTGCGCTGTCAGCGAGTTGTCAGGATTGGCGGTATAGCCGCCACCGGCCTGGGGCCTGATGGTAACGCCGCAGCCTGCCAGAAGCAGGGTCAGAAGTGCGCCCGTGACCAGGGATCGTAAGAACATGGCGACCTCCCTTCAGGATTTGCGCTTGCCGAGCGACCAGATCAGCATATCGCGGAATTCGTCGTTGTTTTCCCGGATTCGACGACTGAAGACCCTTATGATGTTGCGCATGAGTTTCAGCCCCAGTTTCGGGTTCCGGTCGCAGATGGATTCGAAATCGTCCTTCTTGATGCAGAGCAGGCTGGCCTTTTCGACCGCTCGCGCAGTCGCCGACCTGGGTGCGGAATCCAGGATGGCCATTTCGCCGAAAACATCTTCGGGACCGAGAATGACCAGGGTCTTTTCCTGCCCCTCCGCCAGCATCTTGGAGATACGAACCGTACCTTCCCGAATCAGGTAGAGCATTTCACCGGGCATGTTCTCAATGAAAATGGTGGCACCCTCGGCCATGTCCATTTCATTGAATACCGGCGCCAGGGCAGCCAGGTCCGTCTCGTCCATCTCCTGAAAAAGATGGCTTTTTCTCAGCGCCGCCAGATCTGCCATTGTCCCTCCGTCAGTCCCTGTGGCCGTCGATGACGATCCGTTCCGATTTGTCCCAGTCGACATTCAGAACATTATCATAAATCGCAATGTCCACACGACGCTGTTTTGCGTTGGTCAGGCCTTGGTCGTCACGCACTCCCATGCCGACCAGGTAGCGGTCGTAGGTGATGCCGCTGATGTCGCGCAGGAAGAGCTCCACGGCGGCGGCTCGTTCCATCGACAGCCTGACGTTGGCCAGTTCCTTTCCCTCGGGGCTGGAGAACCCTTCAATCCGAAGGACCTTCTCGTCCGGTGAGATGCCTTTGAGTTCCGGGGCAATCCTTTCCAGGACGCCCCGGCTTTCCTGGTCAAGCTGGTGGGAACCGGTCGCGAAGTAGACCGTCGCCACAACCTCGCGGCTGTTGATGAATTGCTCGAAAGACAGCTCCGGATTTTCGTCCGCACAGACCGGGCTGGCAAGGCCCACCAGGGGAATCAGGGCGGCAAGAATGAAGTGCCGTAGCGTCAGCCAGCGCATCACTCCTCCTTCCGAACCAGAACCAGGATTTCGACCCTGCGATTGGCGCTGCGTCCTTCCGGGCTGTCGTTGCTGGCGATCGGTTTCGATTCACCGAAGCCCTTGACAAAGATGCGCTCTGGGTCGAAGCCGTTGTTGACCACCATGGCCGTAGCCGTCGAGATGGCTCGCTTAAGGGACAGCCGCTCGTTGTAATTGACCGAACCGGTGCTGTCGGTATGGCCGTCGAATCGCAGAATGAACCACTTGTTGTCCTTGCGCAGCTCCTCGGCGATCAGGGCCAGAGCCTTCATGCCGTTCTCGTTCAGGGAGTACTGGTCGAAGGCAAAGGTCAGCTCGTCCATCTTGAACTTGCGATAGACGATGGCCCTGGTCGGTTTGTCAATCACCGGCCCGGCCTTGGCATCGGCACCCTTGGAGGCGGGTGGAACAGGTACCGGCGGCGGTGCCGGAGTTACCGGAGATGCCTGTATGGCCTTGAGTTCGCTGGTGCCGGGGATTTTCAGACGCTCGGAGGGATCGACGGTCACCTCCTCGCCTTTGGGCTTGACTTTGACCTCGAGCTTGGCGACCGGCGAAACCTTGGCGGGCTTGACCTTGACCCTGGCAACCGGGGTCAGGGGTGTCAGGGTCTTGATCTTGACTACCTTCTTCTTTTCGGCCGGTTTTTCCTCAGCGAGCGGTACCTGCTCGATCAGCTTGGGGATCGGGCGCTGGTAGGTGCCGATCCCCTGGCAGCCGGAGAAACCGGCAAGCACCCGCCAGTCGGGCGTGTCGTCGGTCAGCCCGATCGATCCGGCCAGGTTGAAGGTGAAATGCGGGGAAATGTAGTACTGGAACCCGGCGGTGATTTCGGTGTAGTCCTCGCCGTTGGCAATCTTGCTCGAGCGCCATTCTCCTTCCGCTACCAGGCGCAGACGGCCGGTCGGGAAAATCTCGATGCCGCCACCGGCGATGGTCTGGTCGTCGTAGGAAACGCCTGCGGGGCTTTCATTGGCGACATAGCCGCCGTTGACATGGAAGCCGACGCTGTTCAGCTTGAGCGAGGCAATGACCCGCCCCATGTAATCGGTGAGACCGTCGATGGCCTGGTTGTCCGATATCGTGCGGAGCATCTGCCCTTCGACTGCCATCTTGAACCTGGAGGAGCGCTTGCCCAGGAAACGAATCTTTGCCCCCAGATTGGTCTGCCCCCGGCCGCTTTCGAGTTCATCGTCGTTGAACAGCAGGTTCGGGTAGGAACCGTACATCTCAAAGAAGGTTCCCAGACCGATGGTGATGCCGACCGGGACAATGAGGGCGTCCTTCCGGGTGGCGTCAACGTAGGAATAGTTGCACCAGATGCCGACGCAGATATTGCCGGCATTGAGGGTTTCGGCCGTAGGCTGGTTCACCAGGCCGCTGGCCCCGTACTGCGTCGGAACAGCCTCAGCCCTGAAGGCAACACCTGTCAGCGCAACCAGCAGAAGCAATGTCAGAAGTGATTTCATAATCCCTTTCCGCGAAGAGATGTTCATTAACAATATCGGCGCATTCATACCATTCCAAAAGAACGAAATCAATGTTACGCCCCATCCTGTTCGCGGTAGCTGGCCACATAGCCGATATAGTTGTCCGCCATGCGATGCAGCCCGGCGATCTCCTCCCCGCTCAACCTGCGCACCATCCGGGCCGGGCTGCCCATGACCAGGCTGCCCGGCTCGATTCTGGTGCCGGGGGTAACGAGGCTACCTGCTGCCACCATCGATTCCCGGCCGATCACGGCGCCGTCAAGGATAATGGCGCCGATCCCTATCAGGCAGTAATCTTCAACCGTGCAGCCATGCAGGGTGCAGTTGTGGCCGATGGTTACCCCTTTACCGATATGCGTCGGGTGGGTTTTGTTGGTTACGTGGATGACGGTGCCGTCCTGAACGTTGGTCATGGCACCGATTCGGATGCTGTTGACGTCGCCGCGCACCACGGCATTGAACCAGATGCTGGCGTGCTCACCAAGAACGACGTCGCCAATGACCTGGGCGCTATCAACGACAAAGGCCGACTCTGGCACAACAGGTGTGACTTTTCGGTAGGCGTGAATCATTTACACTCTCCCGGTTACTCACCGCAATCAAGGACTGTGCCAAGGACGGCGACTGGCTGCCGTCCGAAAACGGCCCGTCGGCCACTGGGAGACAGCGGGCCCGGCACTTGAAAAATCCATCACAATTCCGGGGTGTTCTCCCGCAAAACATGATGGCGACCTGAGAGTTTCGGCGGCCTGTTGAAGCCGCGCTTCGGGCAAATGAAACATCAGTCGTCCACCACGCATAAAAAAAGGCCGGGAAACCCCGGCCCTTGTGCGTCATATGGCTTGATCATTTCGGGCGGTCAATAGTCGCGCCCGTCGTTGACCCGCTCACGCAACTCCTTGCCGACCTTGAAGAACGGGAGCTTCTTCGGTTTGACCTGAATGACCTCACCCGTTTTCGGATTGCGGCCCATGTAGGCCTTGTAGTCCTTGACCACGAAGGAACCGAAGCCACGGATCTCGATTCGGCCTCCATCGACGAGGGTCTGCGACATGGAGTCGAAAATCAGGTTGATAATCTCCTCGGAGCGCTTGTAGGTCAGGCTCTTGGCATCGGCCAGGGCCTCGATCAGTTCCGATTTGTTCATGAGTCCTCCTCGTTCGGGTCGGGAATCGAGGCGGGTGCGCGGCACCCTGGAGCTGTGGGCCTCTATTGCCCTGAATTTACTGATAGAAATATACAACCCGGCAGGACCATGTCAACCGATCGATACGTAATTTTTACTCCTGCGCCATGCGTTGACGCAATTCGGCCAGGGCCGACCGAAACGCATCGGGCAGTTCAGATACGGATTCCAGCGCCTCGACGACACGGAGCGCCTCACCTGTCCAGCCCCTGGCCAGGTAGGTTTCCGCCATGCGCAGCTGCCAGAGGGGATTGCTGCGATCCTGTCGGGCCATGGCCTTGAAGCTTTCAAGCGCCTTGTCCAACTGGCGCCCCTGGCGAAGCCAGAATTCCGCGAGCATCGGATGAGGACCTCCGCCGCAACCACCACCCGGAAGGGCAGCAAGCAGGGCTTCGGCGCGATCAATATCACCGCGTTGTTCAAGGCACAGGGCGACAACCTGAATCACCTCGGGGTCGTTGATGCCCGCAGCCAGGCACATTTCTCCCCTTTCCAGTGCCCGGTCCTTCTGCCCTTTCTGCCAGGCCACCCGACAAAGCAGCAGGTTGGCGAAACCGGCCGTTTCGGCACGCGCAGCAAGGCCTTCCAGCCGCTCTTCGAAATCCTTGATTTCAACTCCCCGCAGGTACAGGTCGGCGGCCAGTTCCCAGGCCTGCGCGTGGCTCGGAAGGGCTGAAAGACAGCGTTCCAGTGCCTCGACCCCTTCGCGCGGCTGACCGCACCGACACAGGGCCGCAGCCAGTTCAAAGTCATACAGGGCGTCGCGATCCGGCTCGGGACACTGCTGCAACAGCGCGCAGGCCTTTGCGTCGTCCCCCTGGCCGGAGACGAGCAGCGCCTGAATGAATTGCGGTGATTTTTTCCGGTAGCGGTCGGCGAGATCCTCAGGCATGCCGGCCAGCAGCAGTTCAAGGGCGTCCTGTTCACTCAGGTTTTCGGTAGCCGCCTCGGCCTCCACCGGCACTTCACCACCGCCGCAACTCGTGCAGGACTGCGGTGCGGAAGGCGCATCTGGCGCTTCGCCGATAAATTCCTGATCGACGGCGGCCAGTTCTTCGGCATCGGCGCCAAACCGGGCGGCCAGTTCCAGATGCTCGCGGGCGGTCTTGCGGTCTCCCTGGCTCAGCCGCAACCTGGCTTCCTCGAGGTTGCGTTCCTGCAGGGTCTTGCGCGCCTGATCGACCATGGGTGCCAGATCGGCATCGTCGATCCGCTGCTGCTCCACATACTGCAGCAGACGTACGTACTCCCCCTGTTCGAAAAGCCTCCGGGCCTGATCCAGAGGACTTTTCGAACCGAAAATCTTTTTCAGAAAAGCCATATCGTTTCCGTTGTGGCGGCAGTTCCGCCTCAGATGGTGGTGAAGGGTGACAGGGTCCAGATCACCTTGGCTTCCGAATCGCCGACATTGATCCAGCGGTGCGGCAGGTGCGACTTGAAGCTGAGGCTGTCGCCCGGGTTGAGCAGGAAGACCTCCCGTCCGATGGTGACCTGGAGCCGGCCTTCGATCAGATAGATCAGTTCATCTCCGGGATGATACATCTGCCGATCACCGCTCTTGCCGCCCCTTGGAATGGTGCAGATAAACGAGGTGAACTGGGGATCACGCAGTCCCGAAGTCAGCGACTCGGTCAGCATGTTGCGCGAGTCCTCGTAGACCGTCGTGTCCCGCTCGCCAGGATGGCTGTGCACGATTTCGTGGGTGGTAGTGACTTCCTCGACAAAGTAATTGATGCTTTTGTCGAAGACCTTGGCCAGCTTCATGAGTATTTCGACCGAGGGGATGGTCAACCCGCGTTCAATGCGGGAAATCATGTTCGAGGACACCTTGGATGCCTCGGCCAGTTCCTGAATGGTCATGTCCGACTTGAGGCGAATGGCCTTGAGCTTCTTGCCGACGATTTTCTTGATTTTCATGGCTAGAATTCTGTCTGCCGGATCAGGCGTCGACCATGATGCCGGTCGGTCTGGCGGGTTGGGTCACGTCGGGGGCCGGAGAAACGACCCAGAGAACCAGGGTCTGTCCGTCGTTGAGGTTCTTCCAGCGGTGCGGCAGGGACGCCTTGAAAACGATTGAGTCACCTTCTTCGAGCAGGTAGCTGTCGTTTTCGATGACAAACTCCATCCGTCCCCTGATCACCAGGGCAAACTCCTCGCCCGTATGGACCATGCCGCCGGCTCCGCTGTCACAGCCAGCCTCCAGGGTGTCGTAGAACACGGCGAAGCCGGGGTCGCGCAACCCCTGGGTCAGGCTGGTGATCTGGTGTTTGTCCTCGAAGAAGAAGATTGGCTCCCCCTCCCCTTTGCGCGTGTGGATAACGGTCGACCCGCTCTCGGCCTCCTCGACGAAATAGTTGATGCTCATGCCAAAGGCTCCGGCGAGCTTGACCAGGATTTCGACCGAGGGGATGGTCAACCCGCGTTCGATTCGTGAAATCATGTTCGAGGAAACGCGCGAGGCGGCGGCAAGCTCCTGAATGGTCATGTCATTCTTCAGCCGCGTGGCCTTGAGCTTCTTGCCGATCAGCTTTTTCACCATGTGAACAACCCCATTGCAAAAATGAGATTGTGTTCTAGCACCACGCACCGGCGTCTGTCAATATGATGTGAGAGACGACATAGCACAAATGGTATGCAATTAAGTCGGTCGGGACGATTGTAAACCTCAAGCCAACGCCAGGTTGACAATTGACCGGCAAATCTCTATCCTCCACGCACCAGAATCCGGAGGAACGCCATGACATTGCCCGCGACCCACTTTCTTGCCCTGGCGCAACGCTGCGCCGATGGCGCTACGCTCGACCGCGATGAAGCCTTGCAGATTCTTACAGCCCGCGGCAGCGACCTGACCCTGGCAATCGCCGGCGCCCACTGGCTGCGGGAACAGAGTTTCGCCGACACCGTCGAACTCTGTTCGATCATTAACGCCAAATCGGGCCGGTGCCCTGAAAACTGCGCCTTCTGCGCCCAGTCGGCCCACCACGACACCAGCGCGCCGGTCTATGACCTGAAGGGCGTCGACGATATCGTTGCCGGCGCACGGCAGGCTGCCGAAGAGGGGTCCCACTGCTACGGAATCGTCACCTCCGGTACCCGCATCCGCACGGACGCGGAGTGGCAGGTTATCTTCGACGCCATTCGACGCATCCGCGAGGAGACGCCGATCGATCCTTCGGCGTCGCTGGGAATCCTCACCGAAGAACGCGCCCGGGACCTGGCCGAGGCCGGTTGCGTTACCTATCACCATAACCTGGAGACAGGGCGCAGCTTCTTTCCGAACATCTGCACCACCCACGACTACGAGGAGGATGTCGAGACCGTGCGCGTCGCCAAAAAGGCCGGCATGAAGGTCTGCTGCGGAGGCATCTTCGGCCTGGGCGAGAACCTGGAGCAGCGCTACGAGCTCGGTCTGACCCTGCGCGAGCTTGAGGTCGATTCGGTACCGGTCAACTTCCTCAACCCCGTGGCCGGCACACCGATGGAAGGGCGTAACGACCTGGCCCCGCTCGATTGCCTGCGCATCCTGGTCATGCTGCGTTATCTGATGCCGAACACCAAAATCGCCGTCTGCGGCGGCCGGGAACCTAATCTGCGCGATTTCCAGTCGTGGATCTTTGCCGCCGGCGCCAGCGGTACCATGGTCGGCAATTACCTGACCACGACCGGCCGGGACCGGGAGATGGACCTGCAGATGTTCCGGGATGCCGAGGTGCGCGTCGGGGGGTGCTGTGAGTAAACGGCGGGGAGTCTTCGTTACCGGCACGGATACCGGGGTCGGCAAGACCTGGGTTGCGGCCTCCCTGGCAAGGTTTCTGTCCCTGCGCGGGCTCGGGGTCGCCGTCTGCAAGCCGGTCGAAACCGGGGTTGAGGACATCTCCCTGCCCGGCCCGGACGCCCGCCTGCTGCTGGAAGCCTGCGGCCGCGACTGGCCCCTGGAACAGGTGGCGCCCTATCGACTGACCCGACCTCTGGCCCCGGACCAGGCGGCCCGTATCGATGATGTCAGGCTCGACCTGAACCGCATGGTCGAGGCGATTGACAGCCTGGCGGAGCAGGCCGACTTCGTCATCGTCGAGGGGGCGGGCGGACTGATGGTTCCCCTGTGTGGCGGCCTGCTGATCGCTGACCTGGCACGGCAGATCGACCTGCCGCTGCTTGTGGTCGCCCGGGCTGGCCTCGGCACCATCAACCACACCCTGCTGACCAGCTTTGCCGCCCGGCAGATGGACCTGGACCTGGCCGGGATCATCATCAACGGCATGCCAGAAGCGCCCAGCGAGGCCGAGGCCAACGCGCCCCACGCCATCGCTTCCCTCGCCTCCGCGCCCCTGCTGGCAACCCTGCCGCAGGTAGAGACCGACATACCAAAGGGCATCGACCTGCTCGCCGATGCCCTCGAAAACTCCCCGTCCCTTCCCTGGCTGACAGGCGCCCTGGGCCTCTGATCAGGGTTTGTTCAGACGGAACCGGTAGCCGTCCTTCGCCAGCACCACGCCTGATCGTTCGATGCGGACTACCCGCAGCCCGTCCGCCAGGCTTTCCCCTTCATGCAGCATGCGCCCCTCTAGACGCACCAGACGCCGGGCCGGGTCGGCGGCGAAATAGTGCAGGGTCAGGCTCAGCCGATAGGCCTGGTCGCGCAGACCGGGAGGCAACTGCTCGGGCGTCAGGACCTCGGGCCTGGTCGCTTCTCTCTTTTTGACGGGTGCCGGTTTCTCAACAGGTTTCGATACCGGCCTGGCTGCCTGGGTTCGAACACCCTCAGCGGGAACCGGTTTTGTCGAGGGCTCAACGGTCTTTTCAGGTTGGCCCGGCGGCCGAATTCCGGCGGCAGGAGAAGTCGGCGCAACGGGTGCCGCCGTGGTGGCGGCCGGTCGGGAGTC
>RFIO01000239.1 GCA_003695205.1 Deltaproteobacteria bacterium | reverse complement strand
GTCGCGGGATGAGGTGGTCGAACTGATCCGGATTTTTCTGCCCGAGGGGAGCAACGAGGCAAAGCTGATCGACCAGGTCGACGCGACCCTGAACAAGATCGCCGAGCTCGGCTTCATCCGGCGTCTGCGCGGCCAGAGGCAGATGATCGAGGTGCGCCGCATCCTCAAGGCGTTTGTCGATGCCCAATGGCTGGCCGATTTCGATCAGCGGCTGGCGGAGTATCGCAACCAGCTGCGGGCTCCCGCGGAGGAGAGCGATGGCTGAAGCTCTGGAACTCGAATTCATCGGCGATGACCGGCTGGCCGGTTTCCGCCTGCAGCGGCTCGAAGTCTTCAACTGGGGGACCTTTGACGGCCGGGTCTGGACCCTGCATCTGGACGGCAGGAACGGCCTGCTCACTGGGGATATCGGCTCCGGCAAGTCGACCCTGGTCGACGCGGTTACTACCCTGCTGGTGCCGAGCCAACGGGTTGCCTACAACAAGGCGGCCGGCGCCGACAGCCGGGAACGTTCCCTCAAGTCCTATGTCCTCGGCTATTATAAATCGGAGCGGCAGGAATCCCTCGGCAGTGCCAAGCCGGTCGCCCTGCGCGATGCCAACAGCTATTCGGTTATCCTCGGGGTCTTTCACAACGCCGGCTACAACCGCACTGTGACCCTGGCGCAGGTCTTCTGGAGCAAAGAGGCCGGCGGCCAGCCGGCACGCCTCTATGCGGCCTGTGAGCGCGACCTTTCCATTGCCGGCGATTTTTCCGGCTTTGGCAACGAGCTGACCGGCCTGCGTAAGCAGCTGCGCACCGCCGGTGTCGAGCTGTTTGATAGTTTCCCCCCCTACGGCTCCTGGTTCCGCCGTCGCTTCGGCATCGACAACGAACAGGCCCTGGAGCTCTTCCACCAGACCGTCTCCCTCAAGTCGGTCGGCAACCTGACCGACTTTGTGCGCGCTCACATGCTCGAGCCCTTCGAGGTCGCACCGCGCATCTCGGCTCTGATCGGCCATTTCGAAGATCTGACCCGGGCGCACGAAGCGGTGCTCAAGGCGAAACGCCAGGTCGAGATGCTGGAGCCTCTGGTGGCCGACTGCGACCGCTACCAGCAACTGGCAGGAGAGGCCGAGCGTCTGCGTGCCTGCCGCGAGGCCCTGCGTCCCTGGTTCGCCAGCCTGAAAAACGCGCTGCTACAGAAGCGGTTGACCGCGTTGGAGGAGGAACTGGCCCGCCACCGTGTCGCCATCGAGCGGCTGGAGGAGCAGCGCCGCAACCAGCAGCGCGAGGAGCGGGAGCTGCGCCGCACCCTGGCCGAAAATGGCGGCGACCGGCTCGAAAGCCTCACCGAGGAGATTCTCCAGCAGCAGGACGAATTGGCACGGGGCAAACGGAAGGCCGCCCGCTACGAAGAGCTGGTCGATGG
>RFIO01000238.1 GCA_003695205.1 Deltaproteobacteria bacterium | reverse complement strand
TTACCGGGGAGAAGAGTACGGCATCAACGTCAACCGCCTGACCAGCGCCGGTCACCGCGACCGCATCGCCGCCACGCCACTGCACCGCCATGTGCCCTGTCGGGTGGAGAAGATTGGCCTGTAAAAGGGAGGGTCCCCTGCACGGAGGGCGATTTACCGTGCAGAATCCGCCCCGGATCCACGGGTGGTTGGCGCTCCGTCACTTTTACCCGCCATGCACATCAACGTTGCCAGCGCGGTCGCGCAGAGCTTTTCACGGCCGTCTTTGACCACAATGACTTCGCTGCGGCAGATGGTCAGGGTGCGACCCGGCTTGACAACCTCGCCCCGGGCGATCAGCAGGTCCCCGTCTCCGGGCGCCAGCAGGTTCAGCTTGTACTCGACTGTCAGCACCGAACAGCCCTGCGGCATCAAGCTGTAGGCCGCGTAGCCGCAGCTGTTGTCCGCGAGGGTGCCGATCACACCGCCGTGAAAATAACCGTGCTGCTGGGACAGCTCCGGACGGTAGGGCAGGGAGATGACACAATGTCCCGGAGCAAGTTCGGTCAGCTCGGCACCGAGGGTCGCCATGAATTGCTGGCGGGCAAAGCTGTCACGCACCTTGCGGTCAAAGTCGGGGTCTCTGGGTTCAAAGGGCATGGTATCTACCTGTGGCCGGCGCAGAGCGCAGTTGAAAGGCGTCTCCGACGCAGCTTTTGTCTGCGGCCGAGGGGGCGGAAGATGCCTGCCCCGCTCAGCCGGATAAAGTGCTCAGCAGCGCCTCTTCATCCGGGAACCGGTCCGTCGCTTTTTTCGAGTGGACCAGCCGACCGTCAACGATAACCTCGAAAACGCCGCCGCTCGACTCGATGAGTTCGGTTTCGGCGGCGAAGCGCTGCCGGAATCGGGCCGCCAGACCGGCGGCTCGGTCGTGGTAGTTTCACATGCCACAGTATTCGATGCTGACCTTCATCAGGGCGTCCTGTCGCCGTCAGGCGGATAAAAGGTTTGTCCCAATTCTACCTTCTCGTCGCCGGACCTGCGACTTCCCGGAGGAATTACCTGCCTGACTCCAGCGTCCGAATCGCCGCCAGCATCTTGCCGGCATGCAGTTCGCGCACATGACGGTAACCGCCACCCATCGCCCGGGCAAGTTCCGCCAGCAACTCACTGCCGAAGACGCCGAGCCGGCTGTCGATGATCAGGCTGTCGATCCGTTCCTCGCGCAGTTGGCGTCCCATCTCGAGTAACTCGCTGCGCACGTCCGCTCCCGGTACCAGTGGCACGTTGGCCTCGCCATCGGAGACCAGCACCAGCAGCGGCCTCAGCTGCGTCTGGCGACGGCGTTCGTTGCCGGAAAGGGTGTTGCCGGGCAGGCGGTAAGGCAGGGCGAAGGCGGCTGCCTCGCGCAACTCTTCCGGGCCAACCTGCGGTTTTTCCAGCAGGGCGGCCAGAACGCGGGCGGTCTTGAGCAGGGCGATATCGGCACGATGGCCGTGACCTCCAGCTCAATGGCCAGGGCGCGCGCGGCGGTCGATTTGCCGGTTCCCTTCTGGCCACGGATGAGCACGCCGCCGATGGAGGGGTCGACGGTGTTAAGCAGCAGCGCCGCCTTCATGGCGTCCTGGCCGGTGATGGCACTGAAGGGGGAGGGCGTATTTGACATCTGGGCTCCGTTCAGGCTTTTGTCCCGCTCATCTGTTCGGCCGCAGCTGAGGCTCATAGCTGCACAATGATGTCGACGATCCGTCCTCAGCATAAATGCTCAGTTCGCGCAAAGCTCTTTGCGGGTCGGGGTCGGGAATGGTCGGCACGGCGCGGATGGCGGCGATATAGTCGGCGGGCAGGTGGTTCTCCTCGGCGCCGCGCACGACGTGTTCAACGTACCAGGGGTAGGGGCGTAGGTCTGGATCGAGGTTGGTGCCTAGGTAGATCAGCGCCTCGATGCCATCGCAGCCTTCCAGTTCCACCTCAAGCAGGGCGTCTCGGTATTCGACGCCGGTTCCCTCGTAGCGGTCGAGAATGGGTTTGTCCGCCGGCTCGACACGGTAGAGGACGCCCCACAGCAGTTCGCCGTCCCCTGTGGGGCAGGCGTCGCACTTGGCGGAGCCGTCCCTGGTGCTGGCGACCCGGAAGGCGAGCCGGTGCCCGCGCAGCCAGGCGACGCCGATGCGCCGGGCGGAGGGAATCCGCTGCCGCAGGCGCGCAAGAGCCATGTTGGAGCCGTAGGCAAAGTAGTGCATGCCTGACAGT
>RFIO01000237.1 GCA_003695205.1 Deltaproteobacteria bacterium | reverse complement strand
GGTACGGGGCAGCAGGTTGAAACCCTGGAAGACGAAGCCGATCTTGTCGTTGCGCAGGTCGGCGAGCTGGCGCCGGTTGAGGTTGTCGACCGGACGCCCTTCAAAGTGGTAACTGCCGGCGGTCGGTGTATCGAGACAGCCGAGGATGTTCATCAGGGTCGATTTGCCGCTGCCGGAACTGCCCATGATGGCGACAAATTCGCCCCGGCGGATGCTCAGGGAGACCTCGTCCAGCGCCCGGACCTCGACATCGCCGAGCGAGAAGACCTTGCTGATCCCGGTAAGGCCGATCTGTTCGTCACTCATGGCCGCCCTCCCGGCCCGGGCCCCGGACCACGTCCCTTGCGCATCAGGCTGAACAGGGAAAAGCCCTGTTTCGCATCCGCATCCGCATCCGCATCCGCATCCGCCGGGTCCTGCCGGAATCCGGTGGCGACCAGCATCCCTTCAGCCAACTCGCCGTCGGTGACCTCGGTGACCAGGCCGTCGCTGGCACCAGTGCTGACCCTCACCGGCCGCAGGTGACCGTTCTCCTCCAGGCAGAAGACCCGGCCGGCTCCTGCCGCGCTGTCGTCTGCCGCGTCGGGCCTGTGCCCTGGTTGAAAACTCAATGCGGCGTCGGGCACCAGCAGTGCGTCTTGAACCTGGTAGACGACAAAATCGATGGTGGCGGTCATCCCCGGCATCAGCAGTCCTGCCTCATTGCCGGCTTCGACGATCACCGTGTAGGTCACCACGTTGTCAACGGTCTGCGGCTGCAGGCGAACCTGCCGTACCTTGCCGGTGAAGGTCTTTTCCGGGTAACTCTGGACCATGAAACGCACCGCCTGCCCCGGGCTAATCTGCCCGATGTCGGTTTCGTCGACGTCGGCCTCGATCTGCATCTGCTGCAGGTTGCGGGCGATGATGAACAGGGTCGGGGTGTTGAGGCTGGCCGCGACGGTCTGCCCGACATCGATGCTGCGGTCGATGACCGTCCCGTCGATGGGGGAGCGGATTACCGTGTTTTCCAGGTTGGTCCGCGCCCTGAGCAGCCCGGCCTGGGCCGAGGCGAGGGAGGCCCTGGCCTTCTCGGCGTTGACCTGGTAAGGGAGAAATTCCTGTTCCGAGAGATAGCCTTTTTCGTAGAGGGAGGCGTTGCGTTTCAGCTCCCGCTCGGCCAGCGCCAGGTCGGCCCCGGCCCTGGCAACGGCGGCTTCGGCCTCGGTGACGGCGGCGGTGAACAGGTCCTGCTTGAGGATGGCGAGGACCTGCCCCTGCTTGACCTGGTCATTGTAGTCGACCTTCAGCTGTTCGATGGTGCCCGAGACCTCGGTGCCGACATCGACGGTCTCCACGGCGGCCAGGGTACCGGTGCTGGCGACGGTCTGCTCCAGGGGACCGCGGGTGATGGCGACGGTTTTGAAGCGTTCACCCGGTTGCTGCGGCCCCTGGTTGGCACCGCTGACAAAGTAGCCGGCCAGGAGCAGCCCGCCCAGAATGAGAAGGATCAGGGCCATTCGGAGTGGTTTTTTCATGACTGTTTCTCCGGTTGGAGCGTGTTGGAGAGCACCTGTTCGATGTCTCCCCGGTAAAAGGCGAGGGCCAGGCGCTGCTGCAGGACCTGGTAGCGGGCGTTGATCTCGTTGCTGCTGGCCAGAACAAAGGCGGTGCGGGTATCGGAGAGATCGGTCCAGGTCGAGGCGCCGACGGCGTAGCGTTCCTCCGCCGCGGCCAACGCCTGGCGGGCCGCCTTGAGCTGGGTCAGGGTCACCTCGGCCTGTTTTTGAGCGGTCTGGTAGTCGGCCAGTGCCTGGCCGATCTCGACCCCCACCTGGTAGCGCAGGCGGGCCTGTTCGGCGCTGGCGTCGGCCTGCTCGATGCGGGCCTGGGCCACGCTGGTGCGGGTCTGATCCCGATCGAACAGGGGGATATTCAGGGTCAGGCCGACGGCGGTGCCGAGGTTGTCATCGGTGAACTGGTCGTTGAAACTCCGCCCGTCATTGAGGCCGCTGTAACTCGAGCCGGCCTCGGCGAAGAGGTCGAGCCTGGGCAGGTAGCCCGATTTCGCCTCGCGGATACCCTCGCCGGCCACCTCGACCTGCAGGGCCTTGGCCTGCAGATCCGGTCGAGACTGCAGCGCCTGCTGATAGAGCTGCTCCAGGTCGGGGTCCTGCAGGGCGTTCATGCCTTCGAACTCTGCCGGCAAAACCACCAGCTCGGTGCTCGGGGGCAGCGCCAGGGTCTGCAGCAATTCGACCCTGGCGACCTCAAGATTGCGCCGCGCCTGGAGCAGGTCCAGTTCGGCCTGGGCGGTCTCCGCCTGCTGCCGGTAGAGGTCGGTCAGCGAACGGCTGCCGGCCTGATACCAGGCACCAATCTGCTCCAGCAGGAGTTGCTGGTTCTCCAGGTTCTCCTTCTCGACCAACACCAGTTCCTTGCTGGTCAGCACCGCGATGAACCGCGTCGCCGCCTCGAAGGCAGTCGTCTGCAGTTGCCGTTTAAGCTCGGCGCTGCTGGCGCTGAGCTGCAGCTGCGAAGCGGCCAGGGCTGCGCTGTCGGCAAAGCCATTGAACAGGTTGAGAGTCGCCCTGGTCTTGAGGCTGGTGGTTGCATAATCTGCCGAGTCGCCGTGCTCGTACTGCTCGGTGGCTGCCCCGCTGGCTTCCAGGTCCGGCAGGAAGGCTCCCCGGGCCCGTTGCAGGGCGACCTGGGCCGATTCCTCTCCGTTGCGGGCCAGGCTGGCGTCGGGATTGCGTTGCTGCGCCATCCTGACCGCCTCGCCCAGGGTCAGCTGCAGGGCCTCTGCGGAAACCGCCCCGGCCGTGCCGGAGAGGGCGGCGCAGAGGAGCACGATGATGAGCAGGGGATGTTTCGTCAATTTGCCTGGTTGGCGGGGGACCGACATGCCTGAACCTCAGCCTGCAGCGCGCCCGCCCCGATGACCCTCGGGAACCGCCACCAGTTGACCGTCGCGCTCCTGGCAGGTGCCCTGCAAGGTGCCGCGCCGGGTTTCAAATTGCACCTGGTCCCCGGCCTGCTTGCCCTTGCAGGCATCGATGGCCGCCTGCGGCGGACCCTGTCGACG
>RFIO01000236.1 GCA_003695205.1 Deltaproteobacteria bacterium | reverse complement strand
CCTGAAACAACCTGCCAAAAGTGTCATATCGGGCTGGAACAGGTCTCCCAAACACACGGGGGCTGCGTCGACTGCCATGGCGGCGACCCGCGGCATGAAGACAAAAAGGCATCCCATGCCGGCATGTTCGGCCCGCGCAACCCTAGTGCACCACAACACTGGGACAAGACCTGCGGCCGTTGCCACGCACTGCAGCTGGAGAGGGTCAAGAGCAACCTGATGACCACCAACGTCGGCATGATCCGCAACATCATGCTCACCTGGGAGGGGCCACAGGAGCCGCTCTTTTCCGCCGACGAACTGGCGACTCACGCGGCTGACGGCACCGCGCTCAAGCTGGAGGGGATCGACAAGCTGAATCACCTCTCCGCAGAGCTCTATCGCAAGTTCTGCAGTGGTTGTCACGTTGCCCGCGAGTCGAGCCAGGTCTATGCCGCCGGTCACGCCGCCGGCTGCGCGGCCTGCCATTTTCCCTTCAACGAGGTTGCAAGCTACGAGGGGGGCGATAAGACGGTGCGCGGCAAGACCGGCTACTCCAAAAGCCACCAGATGGAGAAGCTGCCGTCCAACGAGGTCTGTGCCCGCTGCCACAATCGCAGCGGACGCATCGCCCTTGCCTACGAGGGGCTGAACGACGGCAACAACGGCCTGGTTCCGAGTCGTGACGGCTTGCCGGGGCCGCGGATGATCAGTGGGGCGCGCAATGTCACGCGGGTCAGTCCCGACATTCACCACCAGCGCGGCATGGAGTGTATCGATTGCCACACCTCCCGTGAGGTGATGGGCGACGGCTATGCCTACCGCAATATGTACCTGCAGACCGAGGTCAGCTGCGAAAGCTGCCACGGCAGCGGAACGGCTGCGCCGAAGACTGCGCCGATCAGTCGCGAAAATGAGGACGCCCTGCGTGAAAGTCGCAGCTACCAGCGGCCAAACCTCCTCGGGGACAACATGGTGCTGACGGCCAAAGAGCGCAGGTACAGCAACGTTTTCGTCGATCAGGGGAAGATTTTCGTTCAGGGCAAACGGGACGGCAAGCTGCACGAGTCGAAAGTCGTCACCGGCTCACCTGAACATACAATTGTCGGTCACGAGCGCCTGGCCTGTACCAGCTGCCATTCCCGGAGTGTAGTGCAGTGCTATGGCTGCCATACTCGCTATGACCAGGGGAAACTCGGCACCGATCACATCCTCGGGCGCAAAACCCCGGGACGGTTCAGCGAGACCGAGGATTTGCGGCGGCTGTTCCCCTTCCCGCTGGCCATTGACCAACGCGGCGAAATCGCCCCGGTGACCCCCGGCTGCCAGACTTTTGTCACTGTCACCGGTCCCCGCGGTGAGGAGCTTGCCAGCGAGGTGATCAGTCGCTTCAAAGGGAAGCGCCAGCTGCGGTTCGCCCCCTTTTTCGGCCACAGCGTCGGGGGCAGGGCTCTCACCTGTCGAACCTGCCATGCCGAGCCGGCCTTTTTCGGTTTTGGTCTGAATGTGACAAAAATGGATGGCTCCATTGAGCCATTGATCAGTTGCGAGTTGAATCCGGATAATCCCCTTGATGGTTTTCTGCGTCTCGCCAAGGGGCAACTGAACGATTTCGCTGCTATCACCCGGGAGGGCGCACGGCCGCTGAATGCCACGGAATTGAAACGGGTCTGGCAGGTCAACCTCTGCCTGGCCTGTCACGACGATCCGAAGGAT
>RFIO01000235.1 GCA_003695205.1 Deltaproteobacteria bacterium | reverse complement strand
TGCGCGAGGGGCGAAAGGTCAAAGCCTTTATCTGAGCCGCAGATGGCCCCAGAGTTCGCGACCTGTTCCGCTTTTGACCCTTCTCGATGCAATCAGGGGTCAGGGCTGTCGCCGTTGGTTCTATCGGCCTGCGTCCAGCCGGTCGGCCAGTTTGTGGACCAGGGATACGTCGGCGGGCAGAAAGGGGAGGGCGCGCAACTGGCTGGCGTCGGCCCAGAGATGTTCGGCGACGCCGATGTCGCGGATGTTTGCGCCGTTGATGCGGGTGTGATAGGCGAGCAGCAGAATGGCGCCCCAGTCGTAGCGATGGTGGATGACGTCGCAGATGGCACCCACTTCGGCAACGACGCCGAGTTCCTCGGCCAGTTCGCGTTCCAGGCACTGCTCGGGCGATTCCCCGTCTTCAAGTTTCCCTCCCGGAAACTCCCAGAGCCCGGCATGTCGGCAGTCATCCGGTCTGCGGGTGACCAGGATGCGGCCGTTCCGTTCGGCGATGGCGGCAGTAACGATCAGCGGCGGCATGTTGCGGATGACCGGGTGGACTCAGACGACGGTGACGCCGAGCACGTTGCGCATCTGGTTGATGGCGAACTCGCCGTCCTTCGGGTCGAGCGGGGCGACGCAGTCGGCCGGTACCGTGACCCGGTAGCCGTTCATGACCGCGTCGGCGGCGGTGTACAGGACACAGATGCTGGTGACGCAGCCGGTGAGGATCAGTTCCTCGATTCCCAACTGTTTCAGGGTCTGGTCCAGTTCGGTGCCGTGAAAGCCCGAGTAGCTGGTCTTGGCGATGATCGGCTCGCCGGCCAGGGGCGCAAGCTCATCGACCACCTCGGCGCCTTGAGTGCCACGCACGGCGTGCGGCGGCCAGCCCATGCGCTCGAACTCACGGTCGTCGGGGGCGTGGGCGTCGCAGACATGGATGACCGGCAGGCCGTCTTTGCGGGCCTGTTCCAGTCTCCGCTTGAGGGCCGGCAGAATCTCCCGCGTGGCGGGAACTTCCAGCGGTGCTCCCGGCAGGACGAAATCGTTGAGCATGTCGATGATGACGAGGGCGGTTTTCATGCCATTCTCCCGGACGTCGTCAGGGGACGTGCCGGCGCGCGGGAAGGAGGCGTGCCGGCGGGATGTCCGTTCCAATCCCAGAATAGCAGAGGAGCAGCGACGATTCCAGCGGCCTCCGGCTCAGTCGGCCGGCCGGTCGCCGACGTAGACGGTGGCGATGCCGAAGGTGCGGTCGAAGTGGCGCACGCCGCCGAAGCCGGCCTCGGCCATCATGGCCTTGAAGGTTTCCCGGTCGGGAAACTGGCTGACCGAGTCGGGCAGGTAGCTGTAGGCGCTCTTTTTCGACAGCAGCCCGCCGATCAGCGGCAGGATGCGATGGAAGTAGAAATGGTAGATGGCGCGAAAGAGGGGATTGACAGGTGTGGAGAATTCCAGGATGACCGCCCGGCCGCCCGGTTTGAGGATCCGGAACATTTCCCCCAGACCCGCCTCGCGGTCGACGACGTTGCGAATGCCGAAGGCGATGGTGACGCCGTCGAAGCTGGTATCGGGCAGGGGCATCGCCTCGCAGGGGCCGCTGACCATGACGATGCGGTCGCGGTGTGGTGACTGGCGCACCTTGTCCATGCCGACCACCAGCATGCCTGGAGTCAGGTCGAGACCGACAATTTTCACCGAATCGTCGCTGCGGTCGGCGATTTCCAGGGCGACGTCGCCGGTGCCGGTGGCGACATCAAGCACCCGGCCGCCGACCGGGATGTCGAGCTGGTTGACGGCGAAGGTGCGCCAGCGCCGGTCGATACCGAGAGACAGCAGCCGGTTGAGCAGGTCATAGCGCGGCGCGATGGCGTCGAACATGTCGCGGATGCCGCGTCCCTTGTCACTGAGCCGAAACATGGCGCCGGTTGTAGCACAGCCGGGGGCGGGTTGTCAGCAGGCAAAACACGACACTGCGTGTCGGAGAGGTCAGAGGTCCGAACGCTTCGCTGTCAGATGTCCGAAAATACTTTCCCCGACTTCCGACTTCCGACTTCCGACTTCCGACTTCCGACTTCCGATTTCCGATTTCCGACTTCTGACTTCTGACTTCTGACTTCTGTTTTCTGACTTCTGTTTTCATTCCGGCTTGCTCGACTGTGGCAAAAGCACCTTGCCGGGGTCCATGAGAACCTCGCCCGGCAGGGTAAGGACGCGTTTGAAGATGCCGAGCACCTTTTTTGAGACCGAGCTGATGGGGATGGCGTCGACCCTGGGGTCGGCGGCGGGACCGTTGATGCGGAACTGGGCGGTGACCAGGGATTTTTCCCGGCCGCCGAGAATCCAGCCCGCTATGGGGATCTTGGTGATGATCTTGTCGACGGTGCGCAGGGGCTTGAGGGCGGCGACGGCGTCGATTTCGGCACCGGGCATGTCGTAGCTGCCAACCATGGAGATATCCATCGCCTCGCTGTGGATCAGCAGGTCTTCGGAGCTCAGGCGCCCGTCTTCGATGGCGAGGCTGGCGGTCATGTCGTCGAAGGGCATGCCGTTCTGGACCATGTCGGGCAGTTTGAAGGAGAAGAGCTGGGAG
>RFIO01000030.1 GCA_003695205.1 Deltaproteobacteria bacterium | reverse complement strand
CAGCCATGGCCCGCTTCAATACGGCCAGGCGTTGCGGGCGCGCAGGAAGAGTTCGGCCAGTTCCCGGGCCACCCCTGCGCCGCCGGGCACCTGGGTGACGTAGTCTGCGCGTTCCATCACTGCCGGATGGCCATTGGGGACGCTGATGGCGAGGCCTACCCGCTCGAACAAGGCCAGATCTGGCAGGTCGTCGCCGACGTGGGCTGTCTCGGCAAGCGGCACATCGAGCGTTGCAGCGAGATGGTCGAGCGCCGGACCCTTGTCATTCAACCCCTGGTGGCAGTGCCGAATGCCAAGTTCTATCGCCCGGCGTTCGACCATGGGGGAGGTTCGGCCGGTGAGCAGTGCCACTTCGATACCTGCGTCCATCATGAGCTTCAGAGAGGCCCCGTCCTGGACGTTGAATGCCTTGATTTCGCGGCCGTCGTCGGAGTAGAGCAGGCGCCCATCAGTGAGCACGCCGTCCACGTCGAAGCAAACCAGACGGACGCTACGCGCCCGATCGAGGACCGATTGGGGAATCTTCACGCGCCCGCACTCCCGGCCTGGTTGATCAGCAGCAGGTTGTAACCGCACCAGGCCGCCAGCATCACCAACCCTTCGAACCGCGTGATGACCGGTCGGGATCCGATGGCATAGGCAAAGAGCGCCAGAGCCAGAGTCAGCGCCAGCATCATCCCGCAATCCCGCCAGAGGGCCACAATGTTCACCTCGGTGCCCCCGATGATGCCCGGAATGGCCAGCACCGCCAGCACATTGAGAATGTTGGAACCCACCACGTTGCCGATTGCGATCTCCGAGTGCCCCTTGATGGCCGCACCCACCGTGGCGGCCAGCTCCGGCAGGCTGGTGCCGATGGCAACGATGGTCAGACCGATGATCAGATGGCTCACGCCCAGTGCCTCGGCGATGCCGGTTGCAGCCCACACCAGGAGCTGAGCGCTGCCGAGCAGGATCAGGAGGCCGAAAAACAACCAGCCGATCGCCTGGTTGCGGGGCATGTGCTGCAGTTCCTCGAGCTCCTCTTCCAGTGATTCGGTGACCTCGATGCCGGCTGCTGTCTGCTGGTTCTTCATCAGACGCCAGAGAATGAACGCCAGACCGGACAACAGCAGGAGTCCGTCGATGAGGGACAGATAGAGAT
>RFIO01000234.1 GCA_003695205.1 Deltaproteobacteria bacterium | reverse complement strand
TCCGGTTCTGTTTTCAGGCTGCGGGGGCTTCCCCGCCGTACAACCCACACAATGGAGGAAAGAGATGAAAAGACTGATTGTGCTGATTGCTGCCATGTGTCTGGTGGCTGTCCCGGCCCTCGCCGACACCCTGAAGGTCGGTGTTCAGGCCCCCATCACCGGCTCCTACGCCAATGAAGGCCAGGGCATCGCCAACGGTGTCAAACTGCTGGCTGAGCAGATCAACGCCAAGGGCGGCGTGCTGGGCAAGAAGATCGAAGTGATTACCTGCGATGACCAGGGGACCGCCATGGCCGCCGCCATCTGCGCCAAGGACTTGGTCAACCAGGGTGTGAAGATGGTTATCGGCTCCTACACCTCGACCTGCGCCGAGGCAGCCCAGAAGGCCTATTTTGACGCCGGCGTCATCCAGACCTCGGACGGTACCGCCGACAGCCTGACCGAGAAGGGCTACTGGACCTTCCTGCGCAACTCCTTCCCCAACAGTGCCGAGGCCGAGTTCGCCGCCAACTACATGGTCAACGTCAAGAAGTACAAGCGCATCGTTATCATCTCCGACTTCTCGACCTACGCCGACGGTCTGGCCAACGCCACCATGGACGCGGTCAAGAAGCTGGGCGGCAACGTTGTTTCCCGCGACAAGATCAAGGCCGATTCCCAGAACTTCACCCCGGTGCTGACCAGCATCAAGGGCAAGAATCCTGACGTGATCTTCTTCGCCGGCTACTACACCGACGGCGGTCAGCTGCGCGCCCAGCAGGTTGCCCTTGGCATCAAGGCCGACTTCATCGGCGGCGACGCCAACGACAACCCCGACTTCGTCAAGCTGGCCGGCAGTGCCGCCAAGGGTGCCATGATCGTCAACGTCCCTTCGCCGGACGTGCTCCCCTACGACATCGCCAAGTCGTTCATCGCCGACTACAAGGCCAAGTACGGCATCATGCCGGCTTCGATCTGGGGTCTGATGAACATCGACGGTATGCGCGCCATCATCTACGGCATGGAACAGACAAAGAGCTTCGACACCAGGAAGGTTGTCGACTATCTCAAGGGCCTGAAAGAGCCCCTGCCCGGCATCACCGGCCCGATCGCCTTCGCCGCCGACGGCAACCGCAAGGGCGGTTCCTACGTCGTCAAGATGGTCAAGGCTGACGGCAGCTACGAGCACGTCTACGTTCAGTAACATCTTTGCCTGATTGCGGCGGAGGGGGGCCTGCTCCCCCTCCGCCCTTCCCCGACACAGAATGTCTGCCCGCCGGAGGCGAGGGCAGGAGAGGCGGTTTTCCTGTTCTGGCCTGCGGACGGCAGGTCCGCAGCAGCTCGTTTATGCAACGCGGGAGTGGAGTTTCATGGATATTTTTCTGCAACAGCTGGCCAACGGCCTGACCATCGGCAGCATGTTCGCCCTGGTGGCCCTGGGTTACACCATGGTCTACGGGGTCATGCGCCTGATCAACTTCGCCCACGGCGACCTGGTCGCGGCTTCGGCCTTCGTCGGCCTGACCGTCTACACCCAGGTGATGGGACAGGCGACCTCGCTAGTATCGGTCATCGCCATCTTTCTGCTGACCGCAGGTGCCATGGCCTGCATCGGCGTGCTGCTCGAACGGCTCGCCTATCGTCCCCTGCGCAGCGCGCCGCGGCTTTCGGCGGTAGTCTCGGCCCTGGGCGCGTCGCTGGTGATCCAGAACGGTGTCATGCTGGTCTGGGGCCCGCAGATGCGCATCTTCCCCGAGCTGGTGCCGCAGGTCTACTACACCTTTGGCGGCGTGGTCATCAGCCTGATGCAGGTGATCATCCTGGTATTGAGCCTGTTCCTGATGATCGCCCTCTACCTGTTTGTCGAGAAGACGCGCATGGGCGCGGCCATCCGCGCCGCCTCCATCGATCAGGACGCCGCCCGCCTGATGGGCATCAACGTCAACCAGGTCATCGTGCTCATCTTCGTCATCGGTTCGTCCCTGGGGGCCGTCGGCGGCCTGTTTATCGGCCTGTACTACCGCGGTATCACCTTCAATATGGGCTGGCAGTACGGCCTGTATGCCTTCATTGCCGCGATTATGGGCGGTATCGGCAACATCCCCGGCGCCATGCTCGGCGGCATGCTGCTGGGCCTGTTCAACGCCTTCATCGCCGGCTATGTCTCGAGCACCTGGGCCGACGCCTTCACCTTCGTGCTGCTGATTGTCATCCTCATTGTCCGTCCCACCGGTATTCTCGGTGAGCGGGTTGCGGAGAAAGTCTGATGGAGAAACTGCAACGCTTCGGCTACCCGGCCTTTTTCGTGGTCATGGCGGTGCTGCCGCACCTGCTCAATCCGCGCTGGCAGGCGGTGGCCATCACCTTTCTGATCTTTGCCGTCGTCGCCCTGTCGCAGGACATCGTTCTCGGCAAGTGCGGCATGTTCAACATGGGGCAGGCCCTCTTCTTCGGCCTGGGCGCCTACGCCACCGCCATCCTCAATCACAAGTTAGGCTGGCCGATCCTGGCGACCATCCCGGTGGCGATCCTGGTGCCGGTACTGTTCGGCATCCTGCTCGCCGGTCCCATTGTGCATCTGCGCGGCGACTACCTGCTGGTGACCACCATCGGCTTCAATATTGTCTTCGTTCAGGTGCTGCAGAACGATCTCGGCGGGCTGACCGGCGGCCCCAACGGCATCTTCGGCCTTGACGCCCTCAACCTGTTCGGTCTGAAGCTGACCAGCCAGGTGTCGGTCTACTATTTCGCCTTCGCCGTTCTGCTTCTGACCCTCTGGCTGATGCACAACCTGGAAACAAGCAAGGCGGGACGGGCGCTGCACTACCTGCGTGAGGACCAGCTGGCCGCCGAGAGCATCGGCATCAACGCCCGGGTCTACAAGATCTTCGCCTTCGGCCTGTCTGCCGGTATCGCCGGTCTGGCAGGCACCGTCTACGCCACCCAGTATGCCGCGGTCAGTCCAGAGGCCTTCGACTTCATCCAGTCGGTCCTCTTCTTCAGTATCGTTATCGTCGGTGGTTCCTCGGTGCCCGGCGTGCTGCTCGG
>RFIO01000233.1 GCA_003695205.1 Deltaproteobacteria bacterium | reverse complement strand
GCAAAGACCAGGGTCGCCTGCCAGGTCGGATAGGGAGCCACGAACATGCCGCACACCGGACAGCGCTCCGACTTGTCGGCCGGGGCAGGCGCCTCGCCGGCCGCAACCGGCAGTGCCCAGAGAAACAGGACAAGAACCGGGAGAAGGGTTCGAAACATCATTGGGCCTGTTTGAGTTTCATGCCGCAGCGGCAATCGCCCGGCTGGTCACTGACGACGTTGCAACTGCACGAGCCACCGCAGTTGCAGAAATAAAGCCCGGTCCCCTTCAGGCTGACCCGCTTGACCGGTTTGCCGCAGGCGCACAGGTTCGGATCCTTCGCATCAAGAGCGCAACGGCAATCCCCGCCGCAGGTGCAGAGCAGCGCCTCATCCCCCTCGATCCTGACCACATGCATGGCCGCCAGCGGCCTGCCACAGGCGCAGTTGCCCGGCTGTTTGGCGACCGTACCGCAGGTGCAGCCGGGGCCGCAATCGCAGACGTAAAGCAGGTCGGCACCGGACTTGCCATCAGCGATCATGGCACCCTTTTTCATGGCGCAGGGCTTGCCATCCTTCATGGTGCAGGGTTTTTCGCCCTGGTGCATGCAGGGACCGGCCTTCGCTTTGCCACAGGGGCCGTGCCCGTGATGATGACGGCGCCAGTGCGGGCCGCAGGCAGCCAGGGACAGGGTCAACAGGGCCAGAATCAGCAGAAACAACCAGCGATGCATGGTCAAACTCCTTGGAATCATGAGGTGGTTGTCGGGCCACAAAGGGCAACAGGATTTCTCACCAATTCGGTGAAAAATAACACATGCCAGCCGGGCCGACAACGTGATCCGGACAGATACAGGCCCTTTTTCCTCGCCACCGGGATGATTTTCGTGGCCATGGCAACAGGGTTAGACCCGGCGCCGGGACTTGCACGGGCCCGGAGCTGTGGTAGGCTTTTGGACAATTCGTGGTCGGCAGCCTCCGTCCGAGGCCATCTTCCGATCCAACATTCCCAATCAAAGGAGAACCCGAGATGGCAAAGCAGTCCGAAGTCTACAAATGCGAACTCTGTGGCAACATCGTTGAGGTCCTGCACACTGGCGCCGCACCCCTGTTCTGTTGCGGTCAGGCCATGACCCTGCTCGAGGAAAACACCGTCGACGCCGCCGTCGAAAAACATGTTCCGGTCATCGAGATCGGCAGCGACAGCATCACCGTGCGGGTCGGCAGTGTCGCTCATCCGATGGAGGAAGATCACTATATCGAGTGGATCGAACTGCTCGCCGATGGCAAGGTCTACCGCCAGCACCTCAAACCGGGCGAGGCGCCGGAAGCGACCTTCCCGGTCATCGCCCAGCAGGTCACCGCGCGCGAATACTGCAACCTGCACGGCCACTGGTCGGCTAAAAGCTGAAAGACATCCGAATGGAGGGGCGGCTTGCAGGCCGCCCCTTTCTCTTTGCCATGAAGATGACAGATACGGACGCAATTCTCGATTTCTGGTTCGGCCCCCTGCTTGAAACCGGTCTGCCCGATGCCGACCACAGCCGGCT
>RFIO01000232.1 GCA_003695205.1 Deltaproteobacteria bacterium | reverse complement strand
GTGGCGCGCCGCGGAAGATTCGAACTCCCGACCTTCTGATCCGTAGTCAGTATTTGCACCTTTTTCACCAATTACCATCCTTCTCCAGCAATTCCGATTTTCATTTATAAAAACAATATGTTATAATTGTAGCCGCGTTTCATAAGTGTTCATCCTTATCCATATCGAACCCGAAAAGTTATTAGCAAATCTATTAGCAGAATGGATTTGCTAATAGCCTGCGACACATCATGGCCCAACGTAAAGTCACTGAAGCCACCCTAAGGGGCAAGCGGTTCGCTCCGCAGGAGAAAACCTTTCTGAAGCAGTTCGAGCCGGGACTCTACCTGCGCGTCTCCCCTTCAGGAGGCAAGTCCTTCGTCACGCTGTACACCTTCGACGGCAAACAGCGCTGGCTCACCATCGGACGGTTCCCGGCCATGTCCCTGGCCACGGCGCGCAGAAAACTGGAGGAGATTCAACGTCAGATAGCCGAAGGCAAAGACCCGCAACAGGCCAAATTGGAGGCGAAGGCTCAGCGCATCAAGGCTCCGACGGTTCAGGAGTTCGCAGAAGTCTACCTGAAAAAGTGGGCAGAGCCGAATAAGAAAAGCGCCAAGGAAGACCGGCGCATCCTCGAGAAAGACGTCATCCCCAGGTGGGGCAAGCGCAAGCTGGCCGCCATCACCCGGCCGGAGATCATCACCCTGCTTGATGAAGTCGCCACGCGCGGACCTATCATCGCCAACCGTACCCTGGCGGTGATTCGCAAAATGTTCAACTTTGCAGTCAAGCGAGGCGTGCTGGAACTATCCCCCTGCCAGCACATCGATGCCCCCGGTAAAGAGGTCAGCAAGGACAGGGTCCTGAGCTTTGAAGAGATCAAGGCCCTATGGACCGTCGAATTTTCCGACATCACCCGCCGCGCATTATTGATGATCCTGGCCACAGCACAGCGCCCGGGGGAAGTTGCCGCCATGCGCTGGGAGGAAATCAGCGGTGACTGGTGGACCATCCCCGCCGAAAAGGCCAAGAACGGAAACATTCACCGGGTCTTTCTGAACGACATCGCAAAATCGCTGCTGGGGCCCATCCGAAAACGTGGCTTCGTCTTCCCCTCCCGCATCGAGGGGCAGGCCATCAATCCGAACGCGCTTGCCCGGGCTCTCCGCCAGAGAAAAGAGCGCATTCGAAACAACCCAGGGCCGGAGGCGGGGCTGAGCTTCGACTTCACCCCACACGACCTGCGTCGCACCGCTGCCAGCCACATGGCAAGCCTTGGCACCCCACGCCGGGTCATCGCCAAACTCCTCAATCACGCCGAGCATGACGTCACGGCCGTCTATGACCGGTATGGCTACGACCGGGAAAAGCAGATCGCCCTTGAAGGCTGGGGGCGGAAACTGAACCAGGTGATTCATCGGCAGAAGACAGACAACATTCTGCCGATCAACAAACGGCATCACTGAAACATGACCGTAACGGAAAGCAGGCGGGGTGGGTGGCCGGCTACTCCCCACCATATCGGAAACGGCAAACCGCCGTCGCCGCCGCAGGCAACGCCGAAAATTTCCTGCTGTCACCCCGCCTTATGAAAGGACGCTGACCGGGCCGGTCCACAACCTCGGTCCACGGCCGCC
>RFIO01000231.1 GCA_003695205.1 Deltaproteobacteria bacterium | reverse complement strand
TGAGCAGCTGATTCCGACCGGGGACGCCTGGTACTGGCTGATCGCCTACTACCTGCTCTGGGTGGTGGCGGCCCTGCTGACGGCGGTGCTGGTCTTTTTTTCCTTCACCGTGGTCGGCAACCTGATCGCCTCCCCCTTCAACGAACTGCTGTCGGAAAAAGTTGAGGCCCTGCTGAGCGGCCGGGCATCCTCGGTGCGTTTTTCCCTGGCCGAAGCCTGGCGCATCTTCCGGGATGAAGCGCGCAAGATGGCCCTGTTCGTGTTGGCCATGGGCCTGCTTTTCTTGCTCAATTTCATCCCCGGCTTCGGCACTCTGATCTATTCGGTTCTTTCCTTTGCTCTGACCGTCTTTTTTCTGTTCATCGAATACACGGGCTATGTGTTCGGTCGCAAGGGGATGGGATTTTCCGACCAGCGGCGCTTTCTTCGGGGGCGGCGGTTTCTCGGATTCGGATTCGGCGTTGGGGTTCTGATCCTGCTCGCCATCCCGTTCCTGCAGTTTTTCACCATTCCGTTCGGCGTTGTCGGGGCCACGCTGTTGTGGTGTGAGCAGGGCGGCACAGTGCCGGCAGAGGGGAAGCAGGCATGAAACAGATAGCGATTCAGGCCGCCGAGGCCGGAGGCCGGGTGCTTCTCGACCATTTCGGTCGCCAGCAACGTATCGACTTCAAGGGCGCCGTCGACCTGGTGACTGAGGCCGACCGTATTGCAGAAAAGACCATTGTCGACTTTCTGGGCGGGACCTTTCCGCGTCACGACATCCTGGCCGAGGAAGGGGCCCGGGTCGATAACGGTTCCGATTATCGCTGGATCATCGATCCGCTCGACGGTACCACCAATTATGCCCATGGGTTGCCCTGGTGGGCGGTTTCCATCGCCCTTGTCCGGCAGGGCGAGACTGTCCTCGGGGTCATCCATATCCCCTGCAGTGGCGAAATGTTCGTGGCCGAGCAGGGCAAGGGCTGCACGCTCAATGATATCCCGGTGCGAGTTTCGGCGACCGACAAGCTTGACCAGGCTCTGCTGGCGACCGGCTTCCCCTATGACCGGCGTACCAGCAAGGCCAACAACTTCGATAACTTTACCCGATTTCAGCAGCAGGCCCGGGCCTGCCGGCGGGCCGGTTCGGCCTGTCTTGACCTGGCCTATACCGCCTGCGGCCGGTTCGACGGCTACTGGGAAATGAAGCTCAAGCCCTGGGATGTGGCAGCCGGGCTGCTCATGGTCGCCGAGGCCGGAGGACGGGTGAGTGATTTCTCCGGCGGGCCGACCAATATTGAGGCGAATGAGTTTCTCGCCAGCAATGGCCTGATTCATGACCAGATGATTGGAGTTCTCACGCAGGGACGGCGCCCCTGATGCGGCTGCTTCTGCTGCTTGTCCCGCTGCTGTTCAGCGCACCGGTCTACTGTCTGGACACAGCCCAGCTCAACCGGCTGGCGACCGAGGCTTTTCACAATACCCGCTACCTTCAGGCTCTCGACTACCTGCGCCAGGCAGAGAGGCAGAGTCCCTACAACGAACAGATCAGGCGCAACCTTGCCGAGGCTCTGCTTGCCGCCAGTGGCCAGTCGGCCGATCAGGGCGATTGGGACCGGGCTGTCGCGCTGTTGCAGGAGGGCATCGACCGCTACCCGGACGATGCCCGCTTTCCCCTTGAGCAAGCCGGGCTTCTGCTACATCTGGACCGCCTTTCCGAAGCCGAGGTTCTGGCGAATTCGGTCCTCGGCATGCAGCCTGAATCGGTCGTCGCGCGCCTGATCCTTGGCCAGATCCACTACCGTTCCGGCCGCCTGCGGGAGGCGATTGACGTCTGGCGACAGGCGGCCGATCTCGATCCGGAAGACCGTCGCGTATCGAGGATGCTGGCCCGGGCCGAGCGGGAATACCGGGTCGAGGCCGACATGACCCGGGACTACGGCCCCGGCTTTGTCCTGTCCTATGATGACGCCGCCCATGGCCGGTTGAGCCAGGATATTCTCGATGTCCTCAACCAGGCCTACATCGAGATCGGTAGCCTGCTGAACCACTTCCCCGATCAGAAGGTCGAGGTTCTGGTCTATACCCGCCGGCAGTTCCGACAGTCCACCGACAGTCCCGAATGGGCCGGGGGGGTCTATGACGGCAAGATCAGAATTCCCCTGGGCGGCATTGAAACGATGACAGCGCCACTCAGGGCCCTGCTGTTTCATGAGTATGCTCATGTGGTGGTACGGCGCCTCAGCCATGGTCGTTGCCCCGTCTGGTTCAACGAGGGGATCGCCGAGGTCATGGCTGCAGGACAACACCCCGGCGACCACGCGGTGCCGCCGACGTCCGCAGGGCTGATCCCCTTTGAACAGCTCGAAGGCAGCTGGCGTGAGCTGGGGCCGGTCAGGGCGCGCATGGCCTACCGGCAGAGCCGCTCCTTTGTCGGGTTTCTGGCTGACAGCTACGGCTGGCATACCATTGGTGACCTGCTGTCGGTTCTGGCTGCGGGAAAAAAAACGGATCAGGCCTTCGCCGAGGTTTTTGGCGGCTATGGACTCGATTTTACCGGCATTGTGGAGACCTGGCGCCGTCGGGAACTCGATTGACCCGGCCGGACTCCCCTCCCGGGCCCCTTGTCTCTGTGAGGAGGATGGCTATACTATGAACTGACCCACCCGTACTTCATCCGGTTCAACCCGGGCCGGTTCCCTGCCGGCCCCAGCAGGAATGAAAAAGGAGGATGTATGACCGTGATGAACCGTGCAGACCATTCTGACAATGCCCGCCTCAAAGACCGCATCGCAGCTATTGACGAAAGCATTGATATCATGGAGCGACACGCCTCCAGCATGTCGATGGCCGAGGCAGAATTGATCGAGCAGATGCGCCGCTGGGATCGGGAGTTCAAGGATGAGCATCTGCACAGTGTCCCCCGGTCTCGCAAGCATGTCCGCTGAATCCGTTTTCGGATTCGAACAAACCGTATACCACCAAAAAGGGCTCCCCGAGAGGGAGCCCTTTTTGGTGGTGCTGGCATAAAAGGAATGCTGTCAGGCGCGACCTTCCGGTGGTGTTTCCTCCTGCTGCTCTGTCGGCATCTCGCTGGTGCGGATGGTGGCGATTTCCTCTTCGAGACCGGCCGCCTGCTGGCGCAGCTCGGACAACGTCGAGAGCATATCTCGCACCTCTTCGCGGTTCATGATGTCCGATTCGCCGCCATGGTAGAACTCGTCAATCACCCTGCCGAGGTCGGTGTGGGCGGAGGTGATCTTTTTATGGACCGCGTTCAGATCAATCTTCTTCTGGACCAGCTTGCTGTATTTTGCGGCCCGGAATGTGGCACTGTGCCAGGTGTCAACGGTGGCACCCCAGAACTTCTCCATGGTACGCCGCTGCTGATCTTCGGACATCGGCTGCTCTTCCTGCCTTTCTTCGGGTTTTTCTTCGTTCATGGCTGTCCTCCCTCTGGATGCCTGGTTTTATTTAGAAACGATTATCAGGTCAGCCACCCTGGTCAAGGTGCGCTGGGCAAAAAACTTGCCCGGCCAGGTGTGCTGGGCTAAACTCGGTTCGGTTTGTCATTTCTCATCCCAAGGAGGCCTCCATGGTAGCTCGTGAACCCGGGACCACACCTTTTCAGATCGATCTGCGCCGGCACCTGCGTGAGAACGAGGAAGACCGGGACCTTACCCGGGTAATCTGCGAGATCGCGACGGCGTCGCGCTACGTCATTCACTCGATTCGTACCGGCGATCTCGGAGTCGCCGGTACGTCCAACCTCTACGGTGAGGAGCAACTGGCGCTCGATGTCCTGTCGGATCGTATTCTGCGCAAGCGCCTGGTACACTCCGGGGTCGTCTCCTCGATCGCCTCGGAGGAGTCCGATGAGGTACTCAGCGTGAACCTGACCGGAAAATACGCCGTGGTTTACGATCCCCTCGACGGTTCTTCGCTGGTCGATGTCAACCTGGCGGTCGGTACCATTGTCGGTATTTACCGGGGGGAGGATGTGCTGCAGCGTGGTCGCAATCTGGTGGCGGCCATGTACATTCTCTATGGGCCGCGCTGCACCCTGGTCTATTCCACCGGCAACGGCGTGCACGAGTTCGCCATGAACGCCCTGATGGAATATACCCTGGTGCAGGAAAACGTCACAATGAAGCCGAACGGCACCATCTACTCCCCCGGCGGTCAGCGCAACAAGTACACTCCCGGTGTCGAGAAGCTGGTGCAGAAGCTGGAGGAGAAGGGATCCAAGCTGCGCTACAGCGGCGGTTTTGTCCCTGACATCAACCAGATCCTCATCAAGGGGCAGGGGCTGTTCATGTATCCGCACCTTGTGGACAAGCCGGAGGGCAAGCTGCGCCTGCTTTACGAACTCAATCCGATGGCGTTCCTGATGGAACAGGCCGGCGGGGCCGCCTCCAACGGCCGTGAACGGATTCTCGATGTTGACCCGAAGTCAATCGACCACAGGGAGCCCGTTTTTATCGGTAGCCGGGAAGATGTTGCCTTGGCTGAAAAATTTATTCAGGATCTCGGATAGAATAACGGTTTTGGCTGATAAAAAAGCCCGGTGGCAGAGCCACCGGGCTTTTTTTGTGTGCGCCAGGCATGGCGCGTAGCGCCTTGACTGGCGCTGTTCCGGTAACCGTGGTGGTTACTGGATGACTTGGGGGTGCAAGTCCCCTGTGGGCCCTGATGACGGGAACCACTAGCCGGACGGCAAGGGTGTCCATCGCGAGGTGGGATCTGAAGGAAGCCGCAGGCAAACTCCCGGCCCGACGAACAGAAACCGCATACGAGGCAGTCTCATTCGGGCGAGAAGGCACGTATCTTCAAAGCCCAATAGTCATCCGGGAGGGTGAGGTTGTATATGCGGCGGGTATGTGGGAGGAAGGTCACGCGTCTTACCCTGGGAGGTCTGTCGTCCTGCCTTGAGCTAGGGACGTCGCAAGGCGTGCCGATGGGGCGGCAGAAGTCAGCAGAGGCCATAGTAGTCGGCCTGACCGACCGACGAAGGGCCGAACATGAAACGTTGGACAGGAGCCGAAGTTTCGATGTCATTTGCAGGAACAGAAGGGCGAACTGAGACGTTCGCCGCCCCGGCGGAGGGTAGTGACCGGAAGTCACGAGAGTACGCTGGTGGTGTGCCAAGAGACACGGCAACCAAGGAGACCTCCTGCCCGGAAACCGCTCGGCTGATGGAGAAGATTGTCAGCCGTGAGAACATGCAGGCCGCCTACCGGCGGGTGGTGAGCAACAAAGGTGCCGCAGGCATCGACGGCATGAACGTCGATGAGCTCGGCGACCACCTCAAGGCGAACTGGCCCTGCATCCGAGAAACCCTGCTGGCGGGGAGCTACCGGCCACAACCGGTGCGCAAGGTCGAGATTCCCAAACCCTCGGGTAAGGGAATGCGCACGCTCGGGATACCGACCGTTCTCGACCGTCTCATCCAGCAGGCCATGCATCAACAGCTGATGCCTCTGTTTGACCCGTACTTCTCTGAAGCGTCCTACGGCTTCCGCCCCGGGCGCAACGCCGGGCAGGCGGTCCGGTCAGCCCGTGACCATGTGGCCGCAGGTTACCGCTGGGTCGTTGATTTGGACTTGGAGAGGTTCTTCGACCGGGTCAACCATGACATCCTGATGTCACGCGTTGCCCGCAAGGTCGAAGACAAACAGGTGCTGCGATTGATTCGCCGCTACCTGCAGGCGGGCCTGCTCGAAGGCGGGGTTGTGTCACCGAGGCAGGAAGGGACGCCGCAAGGCGGTCCTCTCTCGCCCCTGCTGTCCAACATCCTGCTCGACGAGTTGGACAAGGAACTGGAGAAACGAGGCCACCGCTACTGTCGCTACGCCGACGACTGCAATATCTACCTGCAGACCCGGTGCAGCGCCGAACGGGTCATGGACTCGGTGACTCGGTTTCTGGAACAGAAGCTCAAGCTGAAGGTCAACCGGCAGAAGAGCGCCGTAGACCGACCGTGGAAGCGGAGCTTTCTCGGCTACAGCATGACGCATCACAAGCGGCCGAAGCTGAAAATTGCCCCGGCCAGTGTGAAGCGCCACAAGCTGAAGCTAAGGAAAGTTACGCGAAGAGGGCGGGGCCGGAAACTGACGCGAGTCATCGAAGAGCTCAAGCCCATCATGCGCGGCTGGGTGAACTACTACCGCCACGCCGAGGTGAAGAACGTCTTCGAGGAACTGGACCAGTGGATAAGGCGCCGACTGCGCTG
>RFIO01000230.1 GCA_003695205.1 Deltaproteobacteria bacterium | reverse complement strand
ATGCAGGTTTTTGCCGAGCGTCTCACGCAGATCGGTCGGCATGACGATGGAGGAGATCGAACCGAGAGCCAGACCCTCCTTGGGATTCATCAGTTCCTTTTCGTAGCGCTGGTTGAGCAGAGCCTCCTGTTGTTTGAGCCATTCGGCGGCTTCGGCTTCGGCGTCCTTCTTGGCTGCCTCGCCGTCCATACCCGCCTTGATACGCTCTGCGGTCCCTTCGGCCACGCGCTGCTTGATCGACCCGCGGATCTGGCGCAGTTCGTTCTTGTAGACGAACTCCTTGCCGGCCGGGCCCATAACCGCCAGACGGGTGGTCGGCAGGGCGAGTACCAGGTCGGCGCCGGTCGGGTAGTTGTTGTAGGAGGCGTAGGCGCCACCGAAAGCGTTGCGCAGGATCAGCAGAATGCGCGGGGTGCGCACGTCGATGATCGAGTCGAGCATCGAGCGGCCGGCCTGGACGATACCGCGGGCCTCCTGCTCCCGGCCCGGCAGGAAGCCGGTAGTGTCCTCCATGAAAATCAGAGGGATGTTGTAGATGTTGCAGAAGCGCACGAAGCGGGCGATCTTCAGGGCCGAGTCGCAATCGATCTGACCGGAAGCGACCGCCGAGTTGTTGGCGACGAAGCCGACCACGTGACCGCCGAGACGGCCGAAGGCGGTGATCGCCTCGCGCGCCCGGGTAGGCTGCAGCTCGAAATAGTCGCCGTGGTCGCAGATCTGCTGGATGATGATGGAAACGTCGAACGGCGTGTTGAAACCGGTCGGCGAGTTGAAGGCCTTCTTCAACAGAGTGTTGATCTCCCAGGTCTTGCGCTCCAGCGGATCGCTGGTCGGCTGGAAGGGGGCCATGCTGTGGTTGTTGTCCGGGATGTAGCTGAGCAGGCGCACGGCGGTGCGCAGGGCGGCGACTTCGTCGGCCACGGTCAGGTCGGCGACGCCGGAAGCGCCATGGACCTTGGGACCGCCCAGCTCCTCGGGGGTAATATCCTCCCCGAGAACCGACTTGACAACGCCGGGACCGGTCAGGCCGAAGAAGGTGTCGTTCGGCTGGATGACGAAACTCCCCTGGCGCGGCAGGTAGGAGCCGCCACCGGCATTGAAACCGAACATGCACATGATGGTCGGCACCACGCCGCTGATCTTGCGCAGGGCGGTGAAGGCCTCGGCGTAGCCGTCCAGACCGCCAACGCCGGCAGGGACGAAGGCGCCGGCCGAGTCGTTCATGCCGATCAGGGGAATCCCCTTTTCACCGCACATCTGGAACAGGCGCGCCAGCTTCCTGCCGTTGGTAGCGTCAATGGAACCGGCACGCACCGTGAAGTCATGACCGTAGACGCCGACGTCGCGGCCGTTGATATTGAGGATGCCGGTTACCAGTGAGGCACCGTCGAGATTCTTGCCCCAGTTCTGGAACAGGATGTTGGGGTCTTCCTGGGTCAGGACCTTGATCCGCTCCCAGACAGTCATGCGCTTTTTGAAATGCTGCTTCTCGATCTGGCCGACGGCGACCGACTTGATCGGACGCTCGATCAGTTCGAGACCTTCCTTCATGACCTCCTCGTAGGGGCCCGCTTCACCGGCGATTTCACCTGGGATGGTAAAATCGACCTCTTCCTTGGTTGCCAGAGGGTTTTTCAGACAGGGTTTGATCAGTTTCTGGGACATAACGATTCCTTCTGCTGATGGAATGGGCCGCCGACGGGAACCGGCGGCTGTTGCCGGTCAGACCGGCCCCGGAATACGGAGCCTTCTCCCCATACAGATAAAACATTGTTTTTACAGATCGACATAAAAAACCAGAAAACGCAGGAGGTTGTCAAGGGAATATTTACTCTCAGTAAAAAAGATAAGGGGGCTTAAAACCGCATTCTGTCTGGCAAAACCTGGCTTTAGCCCGGGCCATTCAACAAGGGTTCGTTGCGAAACCGTTGAGGGGCCGTCGGCTCGGGGCAGCCGCTGCGACGACCGTTGCAGGCATGGCAGCGCGCAATCGCGACGCGAAGAGCGAGCACGGCCAGAGATCGAGGGCCAGCGCAGGTTGCAGCACAAGGAGCCCGCGTGCAAGGAGATCGACGATAAAGAAAAAGCCCCGCACGCGGCGGGGCTCTTAAGCAGAGATGAGAGGGTGGCCGGGGCGGCCTTGCCCGTCAGCGGGCCAGGTGCACGGCGCGCAGGTAGTCGGGCTGGATCTCGGCACTGATTCTGTCGAGGGTCTCCTGGTCGGCGGGGGAATCGATGGAGAAGACCACCAGCGCCTTGCCACCCTTCTCGCGCCGGCCGAGGGTCATGTTGCCGATGTTTACGCCGGCTTCACCGAGAATGGTGCCGATCTTGCCGATCAGCCCAGGCCGGTCCTGATAGCTGAGAACCAGCATGTGCTCTTCCGGGCAGAAGTCGACGTCGAAGTTGCGCATCTTGACGATCTTGGGCCGCCCTTCGAACAGGGTGCCGGCGATCACCCGGGTGCCGGTCGGTGTTTCCAGGGTCAGGGTTATCATGTTGGAATACGACTCGGTCTCGGTGGTGCGCACCGACTCGACCACGATCCCCATCTCCCGGGCCACCAGGTTGGCGTTGACCAGGTTGACTTCCTGATCGGTGTGACGGTCGAGCAGGGCCTCCAGGCCACAGACGGTCAGGGGAGAACAGTCGTAGCGCGCCAGCTTGCCGCTGTAGGTGAAGGTCACCTTGTTGGGGTTGGCCGGCGCCAGCTGGGAAATGAAATCGCCGATGGTCTCGACCAGCGCCATGTAGGGCTTCATGTGCTCCATCAGATCGGGATCGAAACGGGGGATGTTGACCGCGTTTTCGATCGGGCTGCCATCAAGGTAGTTGAGAATTTCACGGCAGACGTCAATGGCGACGTTTTTCTGGGCCTCGAAGGTGTTGGCCCCAAGATGCGGTGTCACCACCATGTTGGGGTGGCCGATAAGCTTTTTGACGATCTCGCCCTTGGGCGGCTCCTCGCTCCAGACATCGAAGGCGGCACCGATCACCCGGCCCGATTCGAGCGCTTCAAGGGTGGCAGCCTCGTCATAGATGCCGCCACGGGCGCAGTTGACGATAATGACCCCCTGCTTCATGCGTTCGAACTGCTCGGGCCCGATCATGCCCCTGGTCTCGTCGTTCAGCGGGGTGTGCACGGTAATGACGTCCGACAGACGCAGCAGGTCGTCCAGTTCGACCAGACGGGTGCCATGATCCTCGGCGCGCTTCTCGGAGATGTAGGGATCGTAGACCACCACGTCCATTTCAAAGGCGCGGGCGCGCAGGGCCACCCGGCCACCGACCTTCCCCAGGCCGATCACGCCCAGGGTCTTGCCCTTGAGTTCGTGGCCGGTAAACGGCGCCCGTTTCCACTCGCCCCCCTTCAGGCTGGCGTTGGCCACGGTGACGTTGCGACACAGGCTGAGCAAAATGGCCATGGTGTGCTCGGCCGCCGAATTGGTGTTGCCGAACGGCGCGTTAACCACGATGATGCCGTGCTGGCTGGCTGCCTCGACGTCGACGTTGTCGATACCAACCCCGGCGCGGGCCACAATCTTCAGGTTGGATGCGGCCTCCAGCAGGGGGCGGTCAACCTGGGTGCCGCTGCGAGTAATGATGGCGTCGTAATCGCCGATGACTTCCCGCAGCTGTTGCGCGGACAGGCCCAGGCGCACATCGACCTGGACGCGCGGATCTTCTTCGAGCAGCTGCAGGCCGCTTTCGGACACCTCGTCGGTGACAATGACTTTCATCTTTTCTTCTCCTGTAGGCACTCCCGGCCGCGCACAGCGGGCGGGGCGCCGATTTTAGGAATGGGAGCGGCACCCTGTCAACCGGTATACCGGGGCGCCGGGCCGGCTAGCCCAGCTGGCCGCGCTTCTCTTCCGGCAGGGTGATGCAGAGGCAATCGGCCTCGGCCAGGACCTTGTCACCCAGGGTGATGCGCCCCCTGACCTTCACCTTGCGGCCGGCCGCCTCGACCACCTCGCTGTCGACCTGAACGATGGTCCTGAGCGGCAGCAGGTGGCGGAAGCTGATGTTGAGATTGCCGACCACGATGGGATAGCCGGCCGCCCAGGCCGCCAGCCCGAGAACCTCGTCGAACACCGCCGCGATGCTGCCGCCGTGGGCATGGCCGGGCGGGCCTTCGGTCTCGGGGCCGAACCAGACCCGTGCCACCAGGTGTCCTTCTGCGTTGCGGAAATAGCGCATCTGGAACCTGCGGCCGGTGCGGTCGCCGGAAACAAATCTCAGGGTCTCCCCGACCAGTGCCGGGGCGTCAAACTCCTGCCAGCCGGCCTCGGCCGGGATATCCACCTTTTCAATGTCCATGTAGATGTCCTATCCGTGGGTCCGCTCGAATTCAGCCATGAACTGCGCCAGGGCGTCGACCCCTTCGAGCGGCATGGGGTTGTAGATCGAGGCCCGGATGCCACCGACCGCCCGGTGCCCCTTGAGGGCGAAGAAACCGGCCTGTTCCGCTTCGGCCAGGAAACGGCCCTCCAGGTCGGCATCGGGCAGGTGGAAGACCACGTTCATCTTCGAGCGGTCTTCGCGACGGGCGAAGGGCCGGTAGAAGTCGCTGGCGTCAAGCAGACTGTACAGCCTTTCAGCCTTGGCCCGGTTGCGTCGCTCCATCTCATCGAGGCCGCCTTCATCGCGAATCCATTCCAGCACGCAGCGCACGGCATAAACGGCAAAGGTGTTGGTGGTGTTGGTCAGGGAGTCATCCTCGGCGGCACGGGTGTAGTTGAGCAGGACCGGAGTCCGCTCATCGGCGCAGCCGAGCAGGTCCTCACGGATGGCGACGACCGCCATGCCCGAAGGTCCGAGGTTCTTCTGCAGGCCGGCATAGACGATGCCGAAACGGCTGAAATCGAGCCGCCGCGACAGAATCTCCGAGGTCTGGTCGGTCACCAGGGGCACAGCGCCGGTGTCGGGAAACTGCCTCCACTGGGT
>RFIO01000229.1 GCA_003695205.1 Deltaproteobacteria bacterium | reverse complement strand
GCGCCGCGTCGGCAAGGGCCTTGACCCGACCGTGGTAAAGAAACCCGTTACGGTCAAAAACCACCTTGTTGATATTCTGGGCGAGCGCCTTTTCGGCAACAGCCTTGCCGACCGCGCGCGCCGCTTCGATGTTGCCGGTCGACTTGAGATCGCCGGCAACGTCCTTCGACATGGTCGACGCCGAGACCAGGGTCCGGCGCGAAACATCGTCGATCACCTGAACATAGATATGCCGAGCACTGCGAAAAATGCTCAGGCGCGGGCGTTCCGGAGTTCCATGAACCTTCCTGCGCACCCGGGCCTGCCGCTTGATTCGGGACTGGCGCCTCTTTTCTGCGATATTCACCGTCTGACTCCTTGCCCAGTTAACGATTATTTCTTGCCGGCCTTGCCGGCCTTGCGCACGATCCGCTCGTCGGCATACTTGATGCCCTTGCCCTTGTAGGGTTCGGGCTCGCGGAAGGAGCGAATCTTGGCGGCGGTCGCACCGACCAGTTCCTTGTCGATGCCGCGCACAATGATCTTGGTCTGTTTCTCGACCTCGGCACTGATTCCCTCAGGCAGAGGGTAGGCAATCGGGTGCGAATAGCCAAGGGAAAGGTTCAGGGTTTTGCCCTGCAGGTCGGCGCGGTAGCCGACGCCATTGATCTCCAGAACCTTTTCGAAGCCCTTGGTCACACCATCGACCATGTTGGCGATCAGCGAACGGGTCAGACCCTGCATCGCGGTGCCCCTGGCGGTGTCGACCAGATTGACCTGGATCTGTTCGGCATCAACCTCAACGGTCACGGCCGGATTGATTTCCCTGCTCAGCTTGCCCTTGGGTCCCTCGACGTTGATGGTGCTGCCGGCGAGGGCAACCTTCACGCCAGAAGGGATGGCAATCGGTTTTTTTCCTATACGAGACATCCGAAACTCTCCTTGTGGCCTACCAAACGGTGCAGAGCAGCTCGCCGCCGACTTCGGCCTCGCGTGCCGCGACATCATCCATGACCCCCTTCGAGGTCGACAGGATGGCACAGCCAAGACCGTTCTTGACCCGGGGAATCTCGTCCTTGCCGACGTAGACGCGGCGTCCCGGAGTGGAAACCCGCTGCAGTTCATGGATCACGTGCTGTTCGCGCTCATCGTATTTCAGATAGATGCGCAGCATGCCCTGCTTCTGGTCGGGGGTCTCCTTGTAGTTCTTGATGTACCCCTGTTCCTTGAGCACGGCGGCAACGGCCACCTTGAGCTTCGAGGAGGGCAGGTCGATCTTCTGGTGCTTGGCCATCCCGGCGTTCCGGATCCGGGTCAGCAAATCCGCGATAGGATCTGTCATGGACATGGGCTGAAACTCCTCAGTATTACCAGCTGGACTTGATCACGCCGGGGATTTTGCCCTCGGACGCCAGCTTGCGCAGACAGATTCTGCAAAGGTTGAACTTGCGATAGTAGGCACGGGGGCGACCGCAGACGGGGCAGCGATTGTACTCGCGCACCTTGAACTTCTTGGGCCGCTTGGCCTTGATGATCATCGATTTTTTCGCCACTTTTTTCCTCCGCCTGCCTGGTTATTTCCGGAACGGCATGCCGAGTTCACGCAGGAGCGCCCGCCCCTGCTCGTCGGTCTGCGCCGTGGTCACAACCGTAATGTTCAGACCCTTGACCTTGTCGATCTTGTCGAGATCGATCTCCGGGAAAATGATCTGTTCCCGGATGCCGAGGGTGTAGTTGCCGCGTCCATCGAAGGCGCGCGGGGACACGCCCTTGAAGTCGCGCACGCGCGGCAGGGCGATATTGATCAGGCGATCGAGAAATTCGTAGGCCCTGTCCCGACGCAGGGTCACCATCACACCGATGGGCATGCCCTCGCGCAGCTTGAACTGGGCGATCGACTTCTTCGCCTTGGTGACAACCGGTTTCTGGCCGGTAATGCGCTGCAGTTCCTCGACGGCGGATTCCAGGACCTTGATGTTCTGGATCGCCTCGCCAAGCCCCATATTGACAACCACCTTCTCGACCCTGGGAACCTGCATGACATTCTTCAGGCCCAGTTCCTCCCTGAGGCGGGGGACCAGCTCGCTTTCGTATTTTTCCTTCAGTCTGGCCATGGAAAACTCCGTTACTTGTCGACGATTTCGTTGCACTTCTTGCAGAAGCGGACCTTCGAACCGTCATCCAGGATGCGATACCCGGTCCGGGTGGGCTTGCTGCACGCGCCGCAGACCAGCATCACGTTGGAGATGGCGATCGGAGCTTCCTTCTCGACGATGCCACTCTCCTGGCCGGCCTGACGGGCCCGGGTATGACGTTTCACCATGTTGAGGTTTTCAACGATGACCCGGTCGTCGTCCTTGAGCACGCGCAGGATCTTGCCGGTCTTGCCCTTTTCCTTGCCGGCAAGGACCATGACGGTGTCATCCTTTTTGACGTGGTATTTCTTCGCTGCCATAGCTAGTAACTCCCAGCGATTCGCTTTACAGAACTTCAGGGGCGAGCGACACGATCTTCATGTAGCGGCGCGCGCGCAGTTCACGCGCGACCGGGCCGAAGATACGGGTGCCGACAGGCTCACCTGCATTGTTGATGACGACGGCCGAGTTGTTGTCGAACCGAATGAGGCTGCCGTCCGGGCGGCGGATCTCCTTCTTGGTCCGGACGATCACGGCCTTGACGACATCGCCCTTCTTCACCTTGGAGTTCGGCATGGCTTCCTTGACGGAGCAGACGATCACGTCGCCGAGCGAAGCGTATTTGCGCTTGGACCCTCCCGGGACCTTGATGCAGCAGAGTTTCCTGGCCCCGGAATTGTCTGCCACATCGAGCATGGTTTGCATCTGGATCATGGCCTGTATCTCCTGAAACTGACTTGCTTAGACGTTCTTTTCGAGAATCTGGCGGACCCGCCAGCGTTTCTCCTTGGAGAGCGGCCGGGTCTCGACGATCAGAACCTTGTCGCCAACACCGCACTCATTGTTTTCGTCGTGAGCCTTGCAGGTGTAACGGCGCTTAATGTACTTCTTGTAAACGGGATGCTTGACCAGGTTGTCGATCTTGACGACGACGGTCTTGTCCATCTTGTCGCTGACGACGATCCCGACCCGTTCTTTTCTGTTCCCACGCTGCGTCATCTGTCTTCCCCGTCGCGTTGGTTTAGGCCTGCTTTTCGCGCAGGATGGTCTTGGCGCGCGCAATGTCCTTGCGCACCTGCCCGATACGGGCGCTGTTCTCAAGGTGGCCGGTGTGAAGCTGGAAGCGCAGGTTGAACAGCTCCTGGTTCAGCTCGGTCACCTTCTTCTCCAGTTCGGCAACGCTCAGTTCCCGCATTTCATTAGCCTTCATGGGAGTCCTCCCTGGTCACAAACTTGGTCTTGAAGGGGAGTTTGTGAGCGCCGAGCCGCATGGCTTCGCGGGCGACTTCCTCGGACACGCCCTGCATTTCGTAGAGCATGACACCGGGCTTGATCACGGCAACCCAGCTTTCCGGCGAGCCCTTGCCCTTACCCATACGGGTTTCAGCAGGCTTGCTGGTGAGCGGCTTGTCAGGGAAAACCCGAATCCAGATCTTGCCGCCACGCTTGATGTAGCGGGTCATGGCCCGACGGGCAGCCTCAATCTGGCGGGACGAAAGCCAGCCGCATTCGGTGGCCTGCAGGCCGAATTCACCGAAGTTGAGCTCGGTACCGCCCTTGGCGGCGCCCTTCATGCGCCCCTTGAACTGTTTTCTATGTTTGACCTTCTTGGGCATTAACATGGTCAGGGAACTCCTCTGAAAATCGTCTCTGTCTTACAGCGCCGCAGCCTGTTCCTGGCTGAGGACCTCGCCCTTGAAGATAAGGACCTTCACCCCGATGATGCCGTAGGTGGTTTTGGCCTCAGCGAAACCATAGTCAATATCGGCGCGCAGGGTGTGCAGGGGTACGCGGCCTTCACGGTACCATTCACGCCGGCTCATTTCGGCACCACCCAGACGTCCGGCGCATTCGATCTTGATCCCTTCGGCACCGAACTTGAGGGCCTGGCCGACTGCCTTTTTCATCGCGCGCCGGAAGGCAACACGGCGCTCAAGCTGCAGGGCGACGTTTTCGGCGACCAGCTGGGCGTCGACCTCGGGCTTGCGCACTTCCTGGATATTGATGAAGACCTCTTTGTCAGTCAGCTTCGCCAGCTCGCTCTTGAGGGCTTCGACTTCGGCGCCTTTCTTGCCGATGATGATCCCCGGACGGGCGGCGTGGATGTTGACCTTGACCTTGCCGGCGGCCCGCTCCAGTTCAATCTTGGAGATGCCGGCATGATAGAGGCGCTTCTTCAGGTAGTCCCGGAGCTTGATGTCCTCGTGCAGCAGGTTGGCGTACTCCTTCGAAGAGGCGAACCACTTCGAATCCCAGGTACGGATGACCCCGAGACGGAATCCTATCGGATGAACTTTCTGGCCCAAAGTCTTACCTCCTCAATGCCTATTTCTCATCCAGGACCACGGTAATATGGCTGGTCGGTTT
>RFIO01000228.1 GCA_003695205.1 Deltaproteobacteria bacterium | reverse complement strand
TACCGAAAGAGGACCTGATCTGGCAGGACCCGGTCCCGGAAGTTGACCATCCTCTCGTCAATGACGCGGACATTGATGAACTGAAACAGGCCCTGCTCAACAGCGGGCTATCTATCCCAGACCTGGTCAGCACGGCCTGGGCCTCGGCCGCCACCTTCCGTGGCTCGGACATGCGCGGCGGCGCCAACGGCGCGCGCATCCGGCTGGCACCGCAAAAGGACTGGCAGGTCAACCAGCCGGAACGGTTGGCCAAAATCCTGGAGAAACTGGCATCGGTGCAGTCGGACTTCAACAGCAGGCAGAGTGACGGCAAGAAGGTTTCCATGGCCGACCTGATCGTCCTCGGCGGCTATGCCGCCGTCGAACAGGCGGCGGAAAAAGCCGGCTTCGCCATTTCAGTCCCGTTCTCGCCCGGGCGCACCGACGCGGCCCAGGAACAGACCGATGTTGTCTCCTTCGCCGTCCTTGAGCCGGAAGCTGACGGTTTCCGCAACTACCGGAAGAAAAAGTACAGCGTCCGACCCGAGGAAATGCTCGTTGACAAGGCCCAGCTACTGACCCTGACCGCCCCGGAGATGACCGTACTGGTCGGTGGAATGCGCGTGCTTGGCGCCAACTACGGCCAATCGGACCTTGGGGTTTTCACCAATCGACCCGGCACGTTGAGCAATGACTTTTTCGTCAACCTGCTTGACATGACAACGGAATGGAAACCGGTACCGGGCGAAGACAACCTGTACGAAGGACACGATCGTCGTAGCGGCGAGAAGAAATGGTCCGCCACCCGCGTTGATCTGATTTTCGGTTCCAACTCCCAACTGCGCGCCATAGCCGAAGTCTATGGCTGCCAGGATTCGGGCGAGAAATTTGTTCGAGACTTCGTTGCGGCCTGGACCAAGGTCATGAATCTCGATCGCTTTGATCTGCCATAAAACCTGTGCAGCTCACAGGCGACAACGGATCGCAGAACAGAAAAGGAGCCGTGAGGCTCCCTTTTCTGTTCGATCATTTCGTACCCGGCGGCTACTTCATCCGCACCACCTCGATGCGGTAGCCATCCGGGTCGGAGACAAAGTAGTAGCTGGCCGTCCCCGTCAATCCCTTGAGCGGCGTCGGGTTCAGCCCCATCTCGGTGTGGCGTTTGTGGCTCGCCTCCAGGTCAGCGACACTTACCGCCAGATGCGAATAGCCGTTACCGATGGTGTAGGGCTCTTTCTGGTCATAGTTGTAGGTCAGCTCAAGTTCAAAAGTTTCGCTCGGATCGACCAGGTAGCTGAGCGTGAACCCGCCGTCGGGAAAATCACGCTTGCGTCCAACCTTGAACCCGAAGGCCTCCCGGTAGAATGTCTCACTCTTTTCCAGGTCCATGACCCGGATGCAGGCGTGGATCATGCGATAGTCCATGACAACCTCCGTATGATTCAGTCCTTTCCCACGACACTCAGGTCGGTCATCTCGGGAAAGTGCATCTTGATGATCCTGCGCGTGGCATCCCGCCGGTGCTCGGCAGCAAATCGCAAACGGACGTCCATCTCCCAGCAGAAGTCGCACAGCTGGTCCTTGGCGTTGTAGGTCGGCGCACCGCAGACAGTGCAGGCCAGTCGCTCTTCCATGACGTCTCTCCCTTCTTCCAATTTAATTCATTTTGGGCATTTGCAAAGGGGCAAACGCACGTTTGCCGGCAGTATAGCCGGCAAATCTCACAAAAATCTCAAATTGAAGGGAAAAGGGGAAAATTTTTCGCCCGGAGGTGATGGGTCATCGCAGGCCGCAGGAAGCTTTCGTGAAGAGTCCGGCCTGGGGAACCGGGACGCAAAAAGGCCCGCAGGCAAAACCTGCGGACCCTGTTTTGTTGGCTCCCCGAGCAAGACTCGAACTTGCGACAGGGTGGTTAACAGCCACCTGCTCTACCAACTTATCTATCTGG
>RFIO01000227.1 GCA_003695205.1 Deltaproteobacteria bacterium | reverse complement strand
TTGCGGGGGGAGGATTCGAACCTCCGACCTCCGGGTTATGAGCCCGACGAGCTACCAGACTGCTCTACCCCGCGACAACGGAGGCGAAGAATAGACCTTTTGCCGTGCCCTGTCAAGGCCGTGCGACCGACTTTTTTCATTCTCCTTGTTTCCGGCCGCCGGCATCGGCTATAAAGCAGGCACTCGAAGAAAGGCAGACTGTCATGTCCGGCTCATCCCAGGAAAAAGTTTCCCTCGAACAGGCCCTGGTTCTGCGCGACCGCGGTTGTCTGCTGGTGGATGCGCGCTCCCCGGCCGAGTTCGAGCACACCACAATTCCCGGGGCCATAAACGTTCCCCTGTTCAGCAACGAGGAACGGCACCGGGTCGGGCTCTGCTACAGTCAGGAAGGGCGGCGCCAGGCCAGGCGTCTCGGGGTGGATATCGTCAGCCTGAAGATCCCCGAGCTGATTGCCGCGGTCGAAGCGGGGCTTGAAACGGCGGCCCACCCGGTGGTGGTCTTCTGCTGGCGCGGAGGCATGCGCAGCCAGGCGTTGACCACCTTTCTCAACCTGGCCGGCATCCCGGCCCGACAGCTCACAGGGGGGCACAAGGCCTTTCGCCGGCATGTCTGCCGGTTCTTTGAACAGGGAAGCTGGGGCCGGCTGCTGGTCCTGCGCGGTCTGACCGGCGTTGGCAAGACGCGGCTGCTGCAGCGTCTGGCCGACGAAGGGGAGCCGGTGATCGATCTCGAGGGACTGGCCAACCACCGCGGCAGCGCCTTCGGCGCCCTCGGCCTGCCGCCGCAGCCATCCCAGAAGTGGTTCGAGGCGCTGCTCTGGGACCGGTTGCGCCGCATACCGCCCGACGGTTATGCGCTGACAGAGGGGGAAAGCCGCCATATCGGCCGTATCATTCTGCCGGAAAGGGTCTTTGCCGCGTTGCAGGTGGAGACCAGCCTGTGGGTGGAGGCGCCGATGGAGCGACGCATCGATGTCATTCTCGGCGACTATCCCGCCCGGGATCAGCTGCGCGAGGCATTTGTCCGTCCCATCGAGGCGATCCGGCCGATTCTGGGAGGCGCCCGCACGGCTGAATTGCTGCAAATGCTTGAAGCCGGCCAGTGGCGTGAGCTAGTTCAGGCTCTCATGGTCGAATACTACGACCCCCGTTACCTGCATACCCTGCCGGAGCGGCGGCTGAACGTTGCCGCCCCCGATGAGGAAACCGGCCTTGTCAACCTGCGGTCCGCCATCAGGAGGCTTCTGGCGGTGCCCGCCGGCCAGGTGCCCCTTGACCTGTCGAAGGCAGACGTTAGATAGTGGTGACAATTGCAGCCGGAGGAACCATGGCCCGTCCGATTCCCCGTGAAACGAGCAACAGCCTGTGCCGACGCTGCCTGCGCAGCTGCCGTCAGCCGGGCCATGTCCTGCTGCTCGAATGCCCCCGTTTCCAGCCCCGCCCCTTCAAAAGTCCCGAATACGCATTTTCCCAGCTGAACCTTTTCGGCGAATAACTTCCCGCGATCGACACGGCTGTCACACCGCGGCGGTCGGCGAGCTTTGCTCTTTTCAGAGGTTGTCAGGCTTCCGAGGTGAGGCGGTCGAGGAAGGCCGTCACCTTCGGCGTGAACTTTTCCGGTTCCACAAGGAAGGAGTCGTGACCGTAGTCGGACTCGATGAGGTGGTATTCGACCGGCTGTCCGAGGTTCCGGAGAATGTCGATTACCTCTTCGGTCAGGTAGGGCGGGTAGAGCCAGTCGGAGGTAAAGGCGAACCAGAGGGACGGACAGGTCAGATTCTTCAGTGCCTCTTCACGGCTGTCGAAGCCCCAGGCCAGGTCATACAGGTCGAGGGCCTTGGCCAGGTAGAGAAAGCTGTTGGTGTCGAAGCGGTCGACGAAGTTGCCGCCGTTGTAGGCGAGATAGTTCTCGACCTCGAAACGGCCGAAAAAGTCGAACTGGCCATCCCGGGCCGAGAAGCGCCGGCCGAACTTCAGCTGCATCGAACGGTCGGACAGAAAGGAGATGTGACCGATGGCGCGTGCCAGCGCCAGCCCGTCGGCCGGTGGATGTTCGGGCTTGTAGTTGCCCTTTTTCCACATGGGGTCGTTGAAAATCGCCTGGCGCGCCACCGCGTTGAGGGAGATGGCCATGGGCGAAGTCCGGCCGCAGCCGGCGATGGGAATGACGCTGCGCACCCTCTCGGGGAAGTGGATGCCCCACTCGACGGCCTGCATGGCACCCATGGAGCCGCCGATGACGCTCAGCAGCCGGTCGATGCCGAGGTGGTCGATCAGCAGCACCTGGGCCCGGACCATGTCGCGTACCATCAGGACCGGAAAGCTGAGGTTGTAGCGTTTGCCGGTGCGCGGGTTGATGCTGGTCGGCCCGGTCGATCCCTTGCAGGAGCCGATGACGTTGGAACAGATGACGAAGTAGCGGTCGGTGTCCAGGACTTTGCCGGGACCGATCATGTCGTCCCACCAGCCCGGCTTGCGATCCTCGGGGTGGTGACGTCCGGCGGCATGGGCGTCTCCGGTCCAGGCGTGGGTCACCAGGATGGCATTGCTTCGGCTGTCGTTCAGGCGACCGTAGGTTTCATAGGCGAGCGTGATCGGCCCGAGCAGCCGGCCGCTCTCCAGCTGCAGCTCGACCTCGAAGGTGACACGTTCGGTTGTGACGATGCCGACCGAGCGGCTGTCATCCTGGCTCATGATTCACGTCCGAAACAAAAGGCCCCTTCCCGGGAGGGGAAGGGGCCTGGATGGGCTCGCTGGTCCTGAGCGTCTCCGGCTCCGTCCTCATCTCCCCCGGGGAACCATGCGGTTGATCCGGGCAGGAATTAGCACCTGGCACCCGCATGCGGGCCGGTTGCTGTGGCTTCGCAGGGCCTGTCCCTCCACCACTCGCGATAAAGACGTCCGTTGTTGTTCCGGCACTTTAGCCAATGCCTTCGATGCTGTCAATCGATTCCGCCGCCGATTTGGCCGGCGAAGTGGTCAGGCCTTAAAAAGTTTTTCCTTGTGAGACAAAGTTTGACGGGGCAAAATATGGCGACTTTTGCATCCCTGGAGGTTGTCATGAACTTTTTAACCCGGGTTGTTCGCCTCATTGACAGCCTGAACGAGTGGGTCGGCCGCTCGGTGGCCTGGCTGACGACCCTTCTGGTGCTGGTGGTCTGCTTCGATGTGGTGACCCGCTACCTGCTCAATGAGAGCATGGTGGCGGTACAGGAGCTGGAATGGCACATCTTTGCCGTCATCTTCCTCATCGGTGCCGCCTACACGCTCAAGGAAGACGGCCACGTGCGCGTCGATGTCTTTTACGGCCACATGTCGCCGAAAAAGAAGGCGTTGATCGATTTCGTCGGCTGTGTCCTGTTTCTGATTCCCTTTTCACTTCTGGTGGTCTGGACCAGCAAGAATTTTGTCCAGATGAGCTGGATGGTCCACGAAGGCAGCCCCAATCCGGGCGGATTGCCCGCCCGCTACCTGCTCAAGCTGATGATTCCGATCGGTCTTGGGCTGGTCTTTTTGCAGGGCATCTCCATGGCCCTGCGCAGTTTCATGACCCTGATCGGCCGTCCGCTGGATGCCGAGGACTCGGGCAAGGATGCCGGGGAGGTGAGCCATGCCTGAGTGGATTTCCCTGGTTCTCTTCGGGGTGGTCTTCGGCATGCTGCTGTTCGGCTTCCCCGTGGCCTTCACCCTTGGCGGCGTATCGCTGATCTTCGGCTACTTCACCTTCGGCCTCAACTTCTTCCAGCTGCTGCCGCTGCGCATCTGGGGCACCATGACCAACTACGTGCTGATCGCCGTGCCCCTGTTCGTCTACATGGGGCTGATGCTGGAAAAATCGGGACTGGCCGAGGAACTGCTGGAAACCATGGCGCTGCTGTTCGGCCGTATGCGCGGCGGCCTGGCGATCTCAGTGGTAGTGGTCGGTGCCGTGCTGGCGGCATCGACCGGCATCGTCGGTGCCACGGTGGTCACCATGGGCCTGCTGTCGCTGCCGACCATGCTCAAGCGCGGTTACACGCCCGAGCTTGCGACCGGAACCATCTGCGCTTCCGGTACCCTGGGGCAGATCATTCCGCCATCCATCGTTCTTGTTCTGCTCGGCTCGATCATGAACATCTCCATCGGCGACATGTTCATGGGCGCGGTCATCCCGGGGCTGGTTCTGGTCGGCCTTTACATCGTCTGGATCCTGGTCATCGCCTTTCTTCGGCCGAAGTCGGCACCGGCCATGCCGGCCGATGAACTGGCCGCTTTCAAGGGGAAGGCCATGATCAAGCGAGTTGTGCGCGCCTTCCTGCTTCCCTTCTTTCTCATCCTGGCGGTACTCGGTTCCATCTTCGCCGGCATCGCCTCCCCGACCGAGGCGGCCGCCGTCGGCGCGTTGGGAGCCACCGGGCTGACGGTCTGGCAGAAGAAGTTCAACCTGAATACCCTGCGCGAGGTGATGAAGGGAACCACGATCCTGACCTGCATGGTCTTCGTGCTGCTGGTGGGGGCCACCGCCTTCGGTCTGGTTTTTCGCGGCCTGTCCGGCGATCGCTACATTACCCACCTGATTCTCGAGTCGGAGATGGGACCGCACATGTTCCTGTTCGTGGTCATGCTGGTGATCTTCATCGCGGGTTTCTTCATCGACTTCATCGAAATCACCTTCATCATCGTGCCGGTGGTGACGCCGATCTTCCAGCATCTCGGCGTCGACCTGCTCTGGGTCGGCATCCTGATCGCCATGAACCTGCAGACCTCCTTCCTGACGCCGCCCTTCGGCTTCTCCCTGTTCTACCTCAAGGGGGTGGCGCCGCCGGAGGTGACCACGGGACATATCTATCGGGGCATCATCCCCTTCATCGCCATCCAGCTGATCGGCCTGTTCGTGGTCATCGTCTGGCCCGAGGCGGTCACCTGGCTGCCCAAAGTCATGTCTGCCGGGCACTGAACCCGGGACACGACCTGAAATGAAAACGGGCACCCCGATTTGGGGTGCCCGTTTTTTCTCTCCGGCTGGACGAAAGGTTCATTCCATGATGTCGGTGAAGGCTTTTTCCGAGATCTTCGACCAGGCCAGAACGTTTTTCTGGAACTTGCGGAAGGATTCGTAGACCTTTTTCGCCTGGGCATCCTTGGCCGCAATGTCGTCGAGGACTTCGGCCGCGTAGCCGCGCAGGGTTTTGACCACCTCGTCGGGGAACTTCTTCAGTTTGACCCCGTGTTCGTTGATCAGCTTCTGCAGGTAGGTGTTGTTCTTGGCCTCGAACTCGCTCAGCATCCAGATGTTGGAACGCATGGCCGCGGCGGTGACGATCTCCTGCAGGTCCTTGGGCAGGGATTCCCATGCCTTCTTGTTGACAAAGGTCTCCAGCACGGTGCCTGGCTCGTGCCAGCCGGGGTAGTAGTAGTACTTGGCGACCTTGTAGAAGCCCATCAGGTAGTCATGGTAGGGGCCGACCCACTCGGTAGCGTCGATGACGCCACGCTCGAGATTGGTGTAGATTTCGCCGCCGGCCGACAGGACCGCGGTGCCGCCAGCCTTGGCCAGGACCTTGCCCCCCAGACCGGGGATGCGCATCTTCAGGCCCTTGAAGTCCTTGATGGTCTTGATTTCCTTGTTGAACCAGCCGCCCATCTGGACGCCGGTGTTGCCGGCCGGCATCGGCTTGAGGTTAAAGGGAGCGTAGACCTCGTCCCAGAGTTTTTGGCCGCCGCCGGAATAGATCCAGGCGTTCATCTGCTGGGCGTTCATGCCGAAGGGAACGGCGGCAAAGAACTGGGTGGCCGGAGCCTTGCCGGCCCAGTAGTAGCTGGCGCCATGTCCCATCTCGACCATCCCCTGGCTGACGGCATCAAATGCCTGCAGCGGCGGGACCAGTTCGCCGCCGCCGTAAACCTGGATGCGCAGCCGCCCGTCCGACATCTTTTCAACCCACTCTGCCAGCTTGTCGGCACCTTCACCCAGGACCGGGAAGTGCGGCGGCCATGTGGTGACCATTTTCCAGGTGTAAGTCTTTTTTGCGTGAACTGCCGGAGCCCCGATGGTGGTCGCGGCAGCCGCGGCGGCGGTTGCCACCGTCGCCTTCTTGAGGAAATCCCGTCGATTCTGCTGACTCATCTGCATCCTCCTTGCAAAAGGGTAGGGTGAAAGGGCTCGCATGTAGATATGCGATTTTTCAAACATAAAACCCTGTTTGCCGTCTGTCAAATGACAAAATGAGGCAAGCCTTGTTTTTCAGTAAGGATTTCGGCAAAGCGAGGCGGGAAACATCCATACAGGCGGCCCCGACTGCCGCCTCAGGGTTTGCGGCGGCAATAGCGAAAGACCGTCCAACGGTTGGTACAGGAAGGGCGGTGT
>RFIO01000226.1 GCA_003695205.1 Deltaproteobacteria bacterium | reverse complement strand
TGCCGAAAAGGTCTGTCTCGGCTGCGGTGCCTGCATCCCGACCTGTCCCAAAGGTGCCTTGCGCATGGTGCCCACCGCAACACCGGAGATTCCGGAGAAGAAGCGCGATCTGATGAAGCAGATTCTCAGGGAAAAGAAGCGGACGACGCCCTACGTCATCGACGGGGCGGTGCGCAAAATCAAAAAGGTGCTGCCGGGGCGCTGATGCGTCTCCGGGTGAGAGGTGCGCGATGAGCGACTGGTTGCCGACCTGCTGCGCCCTGTGTGCCCAGAACTGCGGCCTGCTGGTGCAGGTGGAAGAGAACCGCATCGTCAGGGTCAAGGGCGATCCCGACAACCCGCGCAGTCGTGGCTACGTATGCCGCAAGGGGATGAACATCGCCCACTTCCAGCATCACGCCGAGCGGCTGAGCCGGCCGCTGAAAAAGACCGCCGACGGTTTCGTCGAGATCAGCTGGGACCAGGCGATCGATGAGATCGGTGCCCGGCTGCGTGCCATCGTCGACGAACACGGCCCACGCTCCTTTGCCTTCATGGGAGGCGGCGGGCAGGCTTCCCACTTTGAGGCCGGTTTCGGCACCGCGCTGCTGCGCGGACTCGGCTCGCAGTACCATTACTCCCCCCTGGCCCAGGAGCTGACCGGCTATTTCTGGTGTGCCGGCCGCCTGTTCGGCCGCCAGAATCGCTTCCCCATCCCGGACGAGGAACATGCCGAGATGCTGGTCGGGGTCGGCTGGAACGGCATGGTCAGCCACCAGATGCCGCGCGCGCCGCTGCTGATTCGCGAGTTCGCCCGCAATCCGGAAAAGATGCTGGTGGTCATCGATCCGCGCAAGTCGGAAACGGCACGCGAGGCCAACCTGCACCTCGCCCTCAGGCCCGGGACCGACGCTCTGCTGGCCCGGGCGATGATCGCCCTGATTCTGCGCGAGGGCTGGGAGCAGCGCGACTACCTGGAACAGCACTGCAAGGGGTTTGAGCAGATACGCCCCTGGTTCGAGGGGTTCGATATCGAAGCGGCCCTCAAGGTCTGCGAGGTCGCGTATGAGCAGGTCTTCGAACTGTGCCGGCTGCTGACCACCCGCAAGTGGTGCATGCACCATGATCTCGGGGTCTACATGAACCGGCATTCGACCCTTGCCACCTATCTGTACCTGCTGCTGCTGGCGGTCTGCGGCCGCCTCTGCGTACCGGGCGGCAATGTCATCCCCGGCTCGATGATTCCCCTCGGCGGCCACAGCGACGAGCGTTCGGACAAGACCTGGCGCACCGTCGAGACCGGCTTCCCGGCGATCATGGGCTACTTCCCGCCCAATGTCATGCCCGAGGAGATCCTCTCCGAACGCGACGACCGGCTGCGCGCGGTGATCTGCAGCTCCTCCAACCCGCTGCGTTCCTATGCCGATACCGGTGCCTGGGAGCGGGCCGTCGACCGGCTTGACCTGCTGGTGACGATCGATATCGCCATGAGCGAAACCGCCGCTGTCTCCGACTATGTGCTGCCGGCATATTCTCCCTATGAGTCGTACGACGGCAGCTTTTTCACCTGGACCTACCCGGAGATCTACTTCCACATGCGCCACCCGGTGGTGAAGCCGAAAGGCGAGCGCCGTGAATCGGGCAGCATTCTGGCGTCGATTGCAAAGGCGGCCGGGGTGCTTCCCGAACTGCCCGGTTACCTCTACCGGGCGGCGCGGAAGGGGCGCATGGAGTTCACCATGGCCCTGCTCAGCTGGCTGCAGGCCAACCGCAAGTACGCCCGTCTGCTGCCGCTGGTGATCGCCGAGGCGCGCAAAGACGTTACCCCATCGGGCAACCTCGATATGCTCTGGGGGATGCTGCTGGCGTCGCCCAAATCCTTCCGCGCCGCCTCAGGCCGGGTCGGACTGAAAATGCCCGGTCCCCTGCAGGCGCTGGCGCGGCCGAAACGGCTGTTCAAGGCGCTCAGTGGGCTGCTCAGCTATCGCTCGCCGGCGGCCCTGGCCATTCTCAGCCCGGCCGTCGCCCATGCCGAGCAGGTCTACCGTAAAATTCTCGCGTCCCCTTCGGGGCTGTGGATCGGCAAGGCGGGCGAGGACAACTTTCGCCAGTTGAAGACCGGGGATGGCAAAATCTACCTGCATGTGCCGGAGATGGAGGAATGGCTGGCCGAACTGGAACCGGCGGCGGAAGCGGCCGCCCTGGAGCCCGACCCAGACTTTCCCCTGGTGCTCAACGCCGGACGCCACAAGCCGGAAAACGCCAACACCCTGATGCGCAACCCGGAATGGAACAAGGGGCGTAGGGCTTGCACCCTGGCCATGAACCCGGCAGATGCCGCCGCCCTTGGCTTGACCGATGGCGAGACGGTGCGAGTGGTAACCGTTGCCGCCTCGGAACAGCTGGAACTGGAAGTGACGGAAGATGTCCGCCGCGGCCAGGTGCTGATCCCGCACGGCTTCGGCCTGCGTTACCGGGGAGAAGAGTACGGCATCAACGTCAATCGCCTGACCAGCGCCGGTCACCGCGACCGCATCGCCGCCACGCCACTGCACCGCCATGTGCCCTGCCGGGTGGAGAAGATTGGCCTGTAAAAGGGATGGTCCCCTGCACGGAGGGCGATTGACCGTGCAGAATCTGTCCCGGATTCACCGGAGACCGGTCCACCGTCACTTTTACCCGCCATGCACATCACGGAATCGAGCGCAGTCGCGCAGAGCTTATTCTTGTCTCTTTCCACACCGGTCCCTTGCTGAGGCAGATGCTCAGGGGGCATCGAGCGTGCGTCTGACCTTGCGCAGCAGGCGTTCGCCGGTAAAGGGTTTGACCAGCAGCTGGTTCCAGTCGATGCGCATGCGGTCGAAAATCTTCGGGTCGACATAGCCGGACATCAGCGCGACCTTCAGG